>JAYUMN010000253.1:0-6778 GCA_043762595.1 Frankiales bacterium | reverse complement strand
GCCCGCAGCGCGGTCAGCCGTCCACTGGGGCTGCCGGAGGTGTCGATTGTGACCTCGCAACCATGCCCCGCACTGCGCTGACGGATGTCATCGACCGCGTCGTCGCCCGCGAGCACGCCCTCGTCGACGGCGCCCAGCCGCAGCGCCAGCGCGAGTCGGTCCGGTGCGAGGTCGACGCCGATCCGCCGCGGCGACCCGAGCCTGCCGGCGAGCAGCCCGACGGCCAGACCAACCGGTCCGAGGCCGGTGACGAGGACGACGTCGCGGCCGGACACGTCCGCTCGACACAACGCCTCGTACGCCGTTCCGAAGCCGCAGGCCACGCACGCGCCGTCCAGGAAGCTCAGCGCGTCCGGCAGTTCGATGCAGGTGTCCTCCTCGGCGAGCAGGAGCTCTGCGTGGCCGCCATCGCGCTGCCAGCCGTACGCCGCGCGAAGCGGTGAGGAGCAGCTGATCAGATAGCCGCGCCGGCAGTCGTCACACTGCCCACAACCGCTGATGTGGTAGATCGCCACCCGTGCACCGACCCTGATCCGGCGACACGCCGAGCCGACCTCGACGACCTCACCGGCCGGCTCGTGGCCGGCGACGACGCCCTGGTAGGCCTCGGCGCCGCTGCCCAGGTGTTCGCGGTAGATCGCCCGCAGATCGCTGCCGCAGATCGTCGATGCCCGCATCCGCACCACCACCTGACCAGGCCCGGGCCGCGGGTCGGCCAGCTCCCGAAGCTGCACGGTCCGGTCGCCGGGAAGGTAGGCACCACGCATGATCGCTCCTCGGATCGGATCGGATCGGATCGGATCGGATCGGATCGGATCGGACGGTCAGTCACCCGGGCGGACGATCGCTTTCACGGTGGCGGCGTCGCGTCGCCCTGCGGTGAGTGCCTGTTCAACCTGCCCGAGTGAGTAGTGGCCGGTCACCAGCACGTCGAGATCGACCGAGCCAGCGGTGACCAGCCCGATCGCGGTGGGCCAGGTGTTGGCGTAGCGGAAGGCGCCGGTGATCCACAGCTCGCGTTCCTGGATCACCGACAGCGGGAGGGGGAGCAGATCGCCGCCCATCCCGATCAGCACCACCCGGCCGGTACGGGCCATCAGCCCGATTGCGTCCGCAGTCGGGCCGGCCATCCCCGAGCACTCCAGCAGCACGTCGGGTTCGTATCCTGACTCGGCCACCGACCCGGTGGAGACGTCCAAGGTCCCCAGACCGAGCCGGGCGGCGAGGGCCAGTCGGTTGGCGTTGACATCGGTCAGGACGACCTCTGCTGCGCCGGACGCCCGGGCGACCTGCGCGGCGAGCAGCCCAATCGGCCCGGCACCGGTGACGAGCACCCGCGAGCCGACCGTCACACCGGCCCGCCGGCAGGCCCACACGCCGACCGAGAGCGGCTCGATCAGCGCAGCGGCGTCGTCGCTGAGGCCATCAGGCACCGGGTGCACGAACGCGGCCGGCAGGACGACGTATTCGCAAAATGCCCCGTCGTAGGGCGGGGTGGCGAAAAAGCGCATCTTTGGGCACAGGTTGTACCGGCCCGACAGGCACTGCGGACAGGTGCGGCATGGCACGCCGGGCTCGAGCGAGACCCGATGCCCAGGCTCGTGGTCGGTAACACCGGCGCCGATCACGACGACCGTGCCGCCTGCCTCATGGCCGAGGACGAGCGGTCGGTCGACGATGTACCGCCCGATCCGGCCGTGCTCGTAGTAGTGCACGTCTGAGCCGCACACGCCGACGGCGTCGATCCGCACCAGCACCTCGTCCGGCCCCGGCACGGGAACCGGCCGTTCCTCGAGCTCGACGGCCCCGGCGCGGCGGAGCACCGATGCCCGCATTGTCGATCCTGGAACAGGCACGTCTACCGTCATGGTTGGGTCCATTCCAGTTGCCCGGGGCCGTCGAGCACGAGCCGGACCGCCTGGTCGCGGGCGGTGACGACCTGCCCGTCGAGCAGCTGACGGCCGCGTCGCAGGTCGACCTCACCGTCGACCTGGACCTCGCCCGCGGCGAGCAGTTCCTTGGCTTGCGAGCCGGTGTCGACCAGGCCGGCCAGCTTGAGCAACTGCCCGAGCCGGATGCCGTCGGCAGTCACGACGACGTCGCGGACAGGCGCCTCGAGCTCGGCCGTCCAATGCTCGGCAGGTCCTCGGACCCGTCCCGAACGCTCGAGCCCGCAGGCCTCGAGCAGGCCCGCGATCGGGGCGTCGCCGACCGGCGTCCAACAGGTGAGCCGGCGGGCCCCCCGGGCCCAGGCGGCGTCGGCGATGCCCTCGACCAGGGCGCCGCCGAGCCCGGCCCGCCGCGCCCCCGGCACGACGTACAGCATCGACAGGTGCAGCAGGTCCGGGACGATGTCGCCGGCGCCGGCCAGCTCTCGACCGGGCTCACCCAGCGCCATGCCGACCGCGATCCCGTCGTCGCGGGCCACGACGAGCAGCGCGTCTGGCGCCGAGATCGTCTGCGTCATCTGGGCGATCCGCGTGATGTTCGGCCGCAGACCACGACCGCCAAGGGACGCCTGCCACACGGCAACGCCCGCCTCGACATCGGCTGGCCCAGCCAGCGTCACCTCCATCCCCTGACCGTAGATCACAACTCGACAAGCAGCGCCCGGTGATCCGAAACGGCGAGCTCGGGGTTTTCGACGGCGAGCACGTGCGGCAGGTCGCCGCGGCCGAGCACATGGTCGAGCTGGATGCGCGGATCGGTGGCCGGATAGGTCTTCACCTTCGCCAGGCTGCGCCAGCCCGACAGGACGCGTGGAAAGGGCGGCGGCATATTGAGATCGCCGAGCAGCACACACGGTTGGGGCAGCTTGGCGAGGAAGGCCGTCAGGGTGCGCAGCTGCACGCCGTTCCACACCGGCACGAACGACAGGTGCGTGGTCGCGATCGTCATCACCCCCATCGGCGTCTCGACGACCGCGGCGAGCCCGACCCGTGGCTCGTCCTGGAGCCAGATCAGCTGCCGGGTGCCCGGCAGCATGACCGGCGATCGCACCGACGCCGCCGCAAGTCGAAGGACGTGCCACGACCGCACCGGATAGCGAGAGACGAGCCCGACGCCGTACGCCGGTTCGCCGGTGGCCTCGTCCTCGACGGCGGCCCGCCAGGTCGCTCCAGGCTCGCCGACCAGCGCCGGGGCGAAGCGCCAGTGTTCGGCGTCGAGGCTCTCGGCGACCGTGCGGGTCAGGTCGATGCGATGCGACCGCGGCTGGTCGCGATCGACCTCCTGCAGGCCGACGACGTCGGGCGCGAGCAGCTGCACCGCCTCGCGGAGCCGGGACGGCTCGACGAGCCCGTCGGACAGTGAGCGACCGTGCAGCAGGTTCAGGGAGGCGAGGCGCACCGGCCGGACGCTATCGCCAGGCGACGAGCCCGGTCAGCACGCGGCGACCCGGGTCGAGGAGCAGCACCTGTGGTCGGGGCGTGGTGGCGCCCCCCCACAGCGCCGCCTCGTGCGCGGTGACCTCCTCGAGCGCCGCGAGGACCCCTTCGAGCTGCCCGGCGGCGATCCCGGTCGGCTGCGCCACCGGGCTGCCCGGCAGCCGTCGCTCCGCGGTGAATGGGGTGCTGCCGTCCGCGAGGACACCGACGAACCGGGGGAGCGGCACCGCGACCGGCAGGCGCGTCCGGAGCGCGGGCAGGGCTCGCACGAGCACGGCGGCTCGGGCCGCAGCCGCCACGGTGAGCGGCAGCCGGAACACCTCACCGCCCCCGAGCAGCACAACTTCCTCGTCGTACGCCGGGACCCCGGTGACTCTGCGGAGCCGCACCCCGGGCCTGGCGACGGCCACCAGGGCTTCGGGCGAAGGCATGCCCCGACGGTAGGCGGGCATGGCGGGTCGACCGATGTCGACCCGCGACCCGGGGATCCCGGGCAGATCTCGCGACGATGCTCGCCGAGAGGGGCTATCCCGGCGGGTGACTGAGGTGCTCGAGCAGCAGGGCCAGCAGCGCTGGCGCGGCCTGCTCGGGTATCCAGTGGCTCACGCCGTCGAGCACTTCGAACCGGTAGGGACCGTCGACATAGGTCGCCGTCCCTCGGGCGCCGGTCTCACCCAACGCCAGGTCACCCGTCGACCAGACATACAACGTCGGCACGCCGACCCGCGGCGTGTCCTCGACGTCGGCGAGGCGTTGCGCGGCGTACCACGCGAGCCAGCTCGCCAGCGCCCCTGGCTCGCGGGCCAGCCGGATGCAGTGCTCGATGTCGACGCTCTGCTCGGCGCCGCGAAAAAACGATCGAAGCCGGGCGGCGTCATCGGCGAGCAGCTCGGTGTCGTAGCCAGGGCGGGCGAAATCCCGCATGTAGCTCGACTTCTCTCGTTGGACCGGGTCGGTCCGCAGGGCCTCGATGAATGCCAACGGGTGCGGCACCGAGACGGCAGTCAGGCTCCGCATGCGGTCCGGGTGGCGGGCAGCGAGCTGCCACGCGACCGCGGCGCCCCAGTCGTGCCCGACCACGTGGGCCGTCGCCGCACCGATGACGTCGAGCACCCCGAGTGCGTCTTCGACCAGGCCCGGGAGCCGGTAGGCCTCGACACCCTGCGGGCGACCGCCCGGCGAGTAGCCCCGCTGGTCAGGCGCGACGACCCGGTAGCCAGCCTCGGCCAGGCCGGGTGCGATCAGCCGCCAGGAGTGCGAAGTCTGTGGGAACCCGTGCAGCAGCAGGACGACCGGCCCGTCCGCGGGGCCGGAAAAGGCGGTGTCCAGCACCAGGTCGCCAACGGTAAGTTGCACCAGCGAAGGGTAGTGAGCAGCCCGGGCGTCGACCTGGCCGCGCTGCGTATGTCACTCCGCGTGACATGCCGCCTGGAACGGCAACCGGCTCGGTCCACCCAGCAAGCCGCCGTGTTCGTCCGCGCGAGCCCACCCGTAACCCGCTGGTCGGTCAGGGACGCGGGACGGTTGCGGCCACCCGGACGTCGACGCGGTCGCGCAACTTCAGGGCGCCCAGCATCGCGCTGTAGGGCTTGACGCCGTGCTCGGTCTGCACAACGGGCACAAGCGCTGACAGCGACAGCAGGTCGCCGGCGTCGGCCAGGTCGACGTCGATCCGCGCCGGTCGCGGGACACCGGCGACGGTGAGCTGTCCGTCGATGCTCCAGCCCCCGTCGCGTGGCTGCACGGCGGTGCTGGTGAAGGTCACGTCGGGGTGCTTGTCGGCGGACAGCGAGCCGAGCGCCGAGTCCCGGATGGTGCGCTTATCTTTTTCCGACAGCGGTTTGACGCCACCCTCGCCGCGCTGCACCTCCAGGCTCGCCAGGCCAGCCCGCAGCGTCACCGAGGTCGGCGCGCCCTGCTCGAGCGTGACGTCGGCAGCCCAGTCGGACAGCCCGATGGTGAGCGCGTGGCCCATCTTGGCCGCTTTGCCCTCCACCCCGGTGTGCAGGGTGAGCGTGCCGGTGTCCGGGCCGATCGTCAGTGAGTCCATCGGTTCATCATGGCCGATCGCGTCAACCCCAGCAGAAGGCGGTCGACATCGCGACGTAGAGCGCGAGCAACGCGATGTCCTCCAATCAGCTGCTCTGCGCGTCGGACGTCCGACCACGCTGACCAGGACCGCGATCACCAGCACGGCGACAAGCAGGTGGAGCACGAGGGTGCCGCTCGCCCCGACCAGCCGGACCAGCAGCACGGGGACGGGGGGTAGGCGAGCAGGATCTGCAGAGGGCGCTGCAGGACGCCGGCGGCGCCGGTCATGACCAGGCAGCTGACGGGCAGCTGGACCTCGCCGCGGGTGAGGGCGGCCAACCGCGCGGCCTGCACCATGATGACGTCATGACACTGCTCGACCCGTCGTACGACGTTCCGGGCACCCACGAGGTGACCAATCAGGTGCCGCCGCTCCTGGGGCACGACGTCGCAGCGGACGCCGCCCTAACGGCCGGCCTGGTCCGCGAGGGGGCCGGCTGGCATGCGGATGACCTGCACCGGTTGGGTTGCCGCGCGGGCTCCGAGCAGGCGCAGCGATGGGGCGTCGAGGCCAACGAGTACGAACCGGTGCTGCGAACGCACGACCGCTCCGGGCACCGCATCGACGAGGTCGAGTTCCATCCGTCGTGGCACCAGCTGATGGACACCGCGGTCAGCCAAGGGCTGGCCGGGGCGCCATGGGCCGATCCGCGGCCGGGAGCGCATGTCGCCCGGGCCGCGAGCTTCTATACCTGGGGCCAGGTCGAGGGTGGCCACGGCTGCCCGGTCTCGATGACCTACGCGGTGGTACCCGCGCTGCGAACGACACCGGCTCTCGCCGCGGCGTACGAGCCATTGCTGACGTCGCGGGTCTACGACCCCGGCCTGCGGCCGCCACTGGGCAAGCGAGGACTGCTGGCGGGCATGGGGATGACCGAGAAGCAGGGCGGCTCGGACGTGCGGGCCAACACCACGACGGCGACCCCGGCCGGCGACGGGACCTGGCGGCTGCGCGGCCACAAATGGTTCACCAGTGCGCCGATGTGCGATGTGTTCCTGGTGCTTGCGCAGAGTCCTGCCGGGTTGTCGTGCTTCTTGGTGCCCCGGGTGCTGCCAGACGGCAGTCGCAACAGCTTCCGCATCCAGCGGCTGAAGGACAAGCTCGGCAACCGGTCCAACGCCTCGGCTGAGCTGGAGTTCGACAACACCTTCGCCGAGTTGGTGGGCGAACCGGGCCGGGGGATCCGCACCATCCTCGAAATGGTCTCGATGACCCGGCTCGACTGCGTCATCGGTTCGGCGTCGCTGATGCGCGCCGCCATCGTGCAGGCGATCCAGCACGCGACCCACCGGAACGCCTT
>JAYUMN010000252.1:0-2331 GCA_043762595.1 Frankiales bacterium | reverse complement strand
GGACGAGCGCGTCGCTGTCACGCATCGACGACTGGTCATGCCACGCCGTGGTCGTGATGCAGCGACCGGAGTCGCGGTCGACCATCGACGACAGGCCGATGCAGCCGGTCATGCCGGTGAGCATCGGCATGACTTCGTCGCGTACATAGTTGATCCCGGCATCCAGCCGAGCCGGGTCTGCCTTGACTGTGGTGGTGCGCGCGTACATCTGCCACCAACCCCTCTCATCGTGGCGGCGGCGTCCTGGCGGCGTCGCCGACACAGTCGACCCTCCTCCTGCCCGGGCATGCTGGCAACGGCCCGGCCGGGAAGTACGCACCCGGCCCTGGCGTTCCTGCCGACGTGGGAGACCTCCGGCGGCACCTCACTGACGCTGTCGCCGCTAACGCGGCCCATCTGGCGTTACTGGAGCATCAGCTTGCCGACATGATGGCCGCGTCGGAGTCCTCCAACGCCGACGACGAGCATGATCCGGAAGGCGCCACAATCGCCTTCGAGCGGGCCCAATTGACCGCGCTGCTGCGGCAGGCTGGTCGCTCTGGACAGGATCTCCAACTGGCCGTGTTCCGTCTCGCGCAGGGAACGTACGGCAGGTGCGAACGTTGTGGCGGCCCGATCGGCGCTAAACGATTGGCCGCGCGGCCTGCCGCCACTGCCTGTATCAGCTGCGCCTCGGCCTGAGCCCACGACGTCGCCGCGACCGTGGCACCGATCCGGGCGTACGTCGCCCCGCGGGCATGGCTGGGGAGCCCAGTGGGTGCTGGGCTGGTGGGGCGGGCTCATCTGGGTGGCCGGGCAGCGCGTGAGGGGGTTGTCGGTGAGGGCGTCGAGCCAGCCGGCTGTGGTGCGGATCCGGTCGCCGGTGCAGCGACGTCAGCGTTGTTGGCCGTGCAACTGGTGGTGGTCCCTGACGCAGAGCAGGACGAGGTTGTCTGTGTCGGTGGGTCCGCTTTTGGCCCCGCGCAAGCTCATGGTCGGCTTGGCATCGGGCTGGCCGGCGGTGGCAGCCGGTGACGACGCACTCCTGGTCTCTGGCGACCAGCGCCAGACCAGCGGTTCCCCGGTCGGCCCGAGCGAACCCAGGTTGCGGAGGGCGTCGTAGAAGGTGGTGACCTTCGAGGGGACGGGCGGCGTGGTGATGGTCAAGGTCTCACCCTCCCTGCTTTCGAATACACGTCCGAAATTCACCGGAGTGGCACAGCGATCGCAAGGGGGTGTGGACAACGAAAGCCACTGTCCACAGCGGGTCCTCGGGCGCGGCGGAGAGGTCTCGACGTCCCCTACGCGCGCGCTGCGGACAGATTCAGCCGCTGGCCAGTGCTGCGAGGTCGCCCGCACAAGGCAGGTCCCGACGGTGCGACAGTGGAGTTGCCGCCGAACTCCCTACGACAGAACCGCGACGGCTGCGGTGCGATCAGTGAGTGGGGCCGCGCGCCACTACGACGCGGGCAGGTCCCGCCAGCGCAGGTGCACGTGAATGCCCTCGGCGTGGAGCGCCCGACGGCCCATCAGGACACAGCAGGCGACCGCAATCCCGGACAGTACCGGCGACAGCAACGAGCGGGTCAGGATGACGGCGTCGTAGTGGTTGGCAATGAGCAGTTGCAGGGCGACGGCACCGTTGACGATGTTGACCAGGGCCCACACCAGGCTCAGCCGGCGCAATGCCGCCTGCACCCGAACGAGCGCCGTCACATGGGCCGGCAGGCCGACGAAGTCCCGGGCAAAACGCTCGGTGAGCGGCCGCCGCAGCAGAGCTGAACCGCCGAAGGCGGCAGCCAGCACGAAGGCGTTGATCGCCGGAGTCAGCAGGTAGACGAAGGTCGAATGGAAAGCCAGTGCGATACCGGTCCGGGTCGTGAACAGCAGCGCACCGACCACGAGGACGGCGGGCAAGGTGGCTCCGCGCAGCCAGCGCCGCGCGATAGCCAGATACGACCAGGCGAGGCCGGCGAACAGGGCCCAGACCAGCCCGGTGAGATGCAGCATCGACCAGAAGATCAGCGCCGGCACGAGCGTGCCCTCGACCACCTGCAGCCCGATGCCGCGGAGCATGGTCCGAAGTGGCGGCATCACGACGCCATGATCAGAGAACAAGGTGACTTCGAGACCTCTCTGGTGGGACAACTTCTCAATCCTCGACCACAAGGGCGGGCCGCTGAAGCAGCGTTGCAGGTCGAACGCCCGGGCGGCGGTGGTCATCCCAGGTCCTCCACATACCCACAGACAGGTTGTCCACAGGACACACCCGCACCAGTGACCGGACGAAGGTCAAGACTGCCGCTACGGCCCGAAACCGGCAATCCTGAGGCCATGCGGATCCGATGGCGC
>JAYUMN010000251.1:0-7539 GCA_043762595.1 Frankiales bacterium | reverse complement strand
CCTGCCCGTGCGGTCTGGCTGCGCACAATGCTCGCCGAGCTCAACCGGGTGCTCAGCCATCTGATGTTCCTGCCCGGCGCCCTGCAGGTCGAACGCGAGATCGTCCAAGCCGTGCTGGAGGAGGCAGCCGGCGGCCGGATGCATTTCATGTTCAACCGCATCGGAGGCCTCAAGGACGACGTTCCGGCCGGCTGGACCAGTCGCTGCCGCACCGCTGTCGCCAGCGTGAGGTCGGTGCTCGAACACTACGAACTGGCAGACACAGGGCATGGTGCCGGGCTGCTGCGTCGCGAGATCGCACTGTCCCACGGCGTTTCCGGCCCGGTCGCCAGGGCCAGCGGACTCGACATGGACCTGCGTCGCGACGAGCCCTACCTCGCGTACGCCGAACTGGACGTGCCCGTGGTCCTCGGCACGGCCGGCGACGCGCACGAGCGATTCGCCTGCCTGCTCGGCCAGCTGATGGTGTCGCTGGACCTCGTCGACGTCTGCCTGGACCGGCTGCCCGGTGGCCCGGTCGACGTGCGGCTGCCCAAATCCGTGCGGGCACCCGAGGGCTCGACGTACGCCTGGACGGAGAACCCGCTCGGCGTGCAGGGCTATCTACTGGTCTCACGCGGCGAGAAGACACCCTGGCGGCTCGCCATGCGGACGGCGTCGTTCAACAACGTGTCGGCGCTGGCCCAGGTGCTGCCCGGTGTCCACCTGGCCGACCTACCGGTGGTGCTGGCGTCGATGTTCTTCATTATCGGCGACATCGACAAGTGAGCCCGGCCCGCTCCCGAAACCCGTACACGTACACGTACACGTACACGTACACGTACAAAGATCATCTGCGACACCTGTTGATGATCTTTGGAAAGCTTAGAGCGACAACAGGCTGGTCGCCCGTGCAAAGATCACGAAGGTGGCGGCTCAGGCCGCAGCGTCAGCACCGGTCATCAGGAAAGCCAGCAGCTCGTCGGCGACCGCTTCGACGTCCGCGAACACCTCCTGGACGTCGAAGCGGAGCGTCCTGATCCGGTGCTGGCCGAGTAGCCAACGGTCCCGCCGGCGGTCGGCGCGGAAACGCAGTCGGAGGCTGTGAATCAGGAAGCCATCCAGCTCAATGATCGTGCCCGTCTCGGCGTGCACCAAGTCGCCGTACGCCGAGCCGCCTGCGCCGTTTTCGAACCGGACCTCGACCTCCAGACCGACCACTCCTCGCCGTTCGAGCGCGGCCTTCAGGAGCCGCACCGCCTTGTCCATGCTCCCGCCGACCAGCTCGTCACAGGCCGCGCGGACGACTGCGGACCCGGCGAAACCGCGCAAACACCGTGCGCGAAGCCGTGCGATGGTGGTGCGCCGCGCCCGCACGAGTTCCTCGATGAGCCAAACGACCTCGGCGAGGGGCCGACGTTCACCGGCCTGGATGACAGCGACCTCGAGGGCCACGACTGGAATGCCTCGGACGAGGCGAGGGGAGCCAAGGACGCTGTCGGCCACCCGCCGGCACCGGACAGGCTGACGAACGGCGAGCCGGCACATGAGTGGAATACCGACCTCGAGCCGGTTGGGGCACGGCCGTGCGCCATACAGCTACAGCGCGGCCAGGCCTAGAACGTGCCAGCCGCCGTCCGGGAAGGCCGCCTGGAGCGAGGCAAGCTGCGCCTGCACACCGTATGGCTGGGTGCCGGCCAGGAACGTCTTCGGCTGCACGCATTCCAGCCCCAGTCGCCTGGCCTTGCGGGCGGCATCCGCTCCGAGGTCGTCGGCGGTGACAACGCCATGGCGGCGCTTTGCGAGGTCAACCGTGTTCTCGTCCATTTGCAGAACCTGCCGCACAGTCCATGCACTTCTGGGGCCCCGGGCACCTCTGTGGACAGTTCCGGCGCCTGTGGATAACACCATCTGGTGGAGCCTCGGGCAATCTTTGCCCGGCGGGATGCGAGTTCGAACACAGCACCCGCGCAAAGATCGTTTTCACCGAGATGCCCTGAGCAAACGGTTGATCTTTGAACGGCACAGAGCGCAGCCAAGCTGCCCACCTGTGCAAAGATCACCGGCTCACCGGGCCCGCCCCTGCGGATGATCTTTGCGCAGCCGCATGGGGCCAGAAAATAGCCAGCGCCTCACCCCTGGGTCAGTCCTGCAGGTAATCGAGGAACCGCGCTCGCAGCAGGGGCGCGTCATCGCCGAGATCGTGGCCGCCGAGCTCGCGGACCATGTGCACGAGCTCGCTGAGCGTGCCGGTGATCGCGCCTCCCGAGCCGTCCTCGGCGGCAATGCTCCGCGACGCCCGCAGGTGCTTGACGAGGTCCCAGAAGAACCCCAGGTCGCGGGCCCGCTCAGCCTTGCTGAACGCCTTCTGCCGCAGCTCTTCGGTGGTCAGCAGGTCGAGATCCATGCTCTCGACCCTAGAGCCTGGCGGCCCGCGGTACGTCGGGCGTACGGCAGGACCGCTCGAGCAGGAGCGCGGCGACGACGAGTGCGAAAGAGGCGAGGACCGCCAGCCCCGCAATGCGGGCGTCGGCGCCGGCCGCCGCGAGCTGGCCACGACGGGGGAAGGTCCAGGCGAGCAGCCCGGCGTAGAGGCCGAGCAGCAACGAGCCGGCGCTCGAGGACGCCCTGGCGAGGGCAGCAGCTCGGGCGATCTGCAGGGGGTGCATGGGACGCCGGGTCGAACGGCCGCCAATCTTGTCGCGGATGATCTTTGCTAGGCCCAGCTCGAACGCAGCGATCACAGCAGCCGTCACCGGCCCGAACACCGGCAGATCCACCAGCGAGCCATACGCGAAGTCGGCCAGCAAGTAGCCCAGCACGGCCGCGACCGCGGCGACCGACACGAGCGAACGCAACCGGGTCGGCGTCACCGGATCACGCCGACACCCGCGCCACCCGACCCAGCTCGCAGCCGGAACCCCACCGCCCCCGTCACAGCGGCCCCAATCGTCGGAGCCCGCCGCGGTCGATGGCGATCCCGGCGACCGGCCCGTGCCCTGGCAGGACCGCGTCAGGATCGAGGTCGAGCCAGGGGACGAGCACGAAAGCCCGCTCGTGCGCCCGCGGGTGTGGCAGCTCGAGCGCTGGATCAGCGCCGTCCGCCCAGACGACATCGACATCCAGGGTGCGCGGGCCCCAACGGACCTCACGGACCCGACCAGCCCGGCGCTCCGCCTCCTGCGCCCGGGTCCACGCTTGTCCCGCATCGAGGTCGCAGAGCACGACGACGTTGAGGAAGTCCGGCTGCTCGATCCCACCGACCGGTGCGGTTTCGTACACGGCAGAGACGGCGCTCGCCGCGAGCACCTGCACGCCCAGACGCAGATGGGCGAGCCGGTCCCCGAGGTTGGAGCCGAGCGAGAGCACCGCGCTCACGGCCGGATCACCGTCACCGAGACGTCGGTGAACGGCAAGCCGATCGGCGCGTCGGGCTTGTGCACCGTCACTTCGACCGACACGACCCGACCGTCGGCGAGACAGACCTCAGCGAGGCGGGCTGCCAAGGTCTCGAGGAGGTCGACCGGCTCACCGGCGACAACGGCGGCGAGTCGGGTCGCCAACAGGCCGTAGTCGACCGTGTCGGCGAGGTCGTCTGATGCGCCGGCACGCCGCAGATCGAGCTCGAGCACCGCGTCCACAACGAAGTCCTGCCCATCGGTGCGTTCGGCGGCCAGGACACCGTGATGCCCCCGGACCCGAAGACCGGTCAGTGCGACGTGGTCACTCATCGACGAAGCGGCCCAGGATCGGTGATCCGTGGTGCACCTGCACCCGCCAGCCACCGGGTCGGCGTACCAGCACGTTGGTCGCGACGACGGCGGCGTTCTCACCGACATCGGCGCTGGTCAGGACGTTCTCGGTGCAGGTGACGACGGCCGTGTCGC
The DNA here is from genome assembly GCA_043762595.1 of Frankiales bacterium. GTDB lineage: Bacteria > Actinomycetota > Actinomycetes > Mycobacteriales > SCTD01 > JAYSQK01. Next base: position 3,673 of record JAYUMN010000251.1, on the reverse strand, counting down.
CGAGCAGCGCGACCTGCACGTCGGTGAGGAAGAACTGGATGTAGTCGGTACCGGCCATCACTGCCGACCACGAGCGCAGCACGGCACTGCGTCCGCGCAGCATCGGCCAGCCGGGATGCACGCAGACGACCGCGGCCGGATCGACGTCGTCCCACAGACCCTGCATCGCATCGACGTCTGCGGATTCGAACGCGGCGTACATCGCAGCGTTGGCCGCCTCCACCTCCGCGACGCTCACCCGCCCACCTGCGCGATGACCCGGACCGCGTCTGCGCTGCTGCGCACCTCGTGCACCCGCACGGCCCACGCGCCAGCTTGCGCAGCGAGCACCGTGATCGCGGCGGTCGCCGCGTCGCGTCCTTTGGGAGGACGTCCGTCCAGCAAGGCGCCGAGAAAGCCCTTGCGCGAGGCCCCGACGAGAAGCGGGCGGCCCAGCGCGGCGAAGCTCGGCAACGCCCGAACCAGCGCCCACGTGTGCTCCGCGGTCTTGGCGAAACCCAGCCCCGGATCGACGATGACGTCACGTACACCGGCCAACTCGCACGCCTTGAGTCGCAGCTGCAACTCGGCGTGGACCTCCGCCACCACGTCGTCGTAGACCGCGTGCGCCTGCATCTCACCGGCCGGCCCACGCCAGTGCATCACGACGTACGGCGAACCCAGCTCGGCGACTGCCGCCAGCATGTCAGGGTCGGCCAGACCGCCGGAGACGTCGTTGACCAACACTGCCCCGGCCTCGACGGCGGCCCGGGCGACCGAGGCGTGCATTGTGTCGACGGAGACGTCGACGCCCCGGGCGGACAGCGCAGCGACGACCGGGACGACCCGCCTGGCTTCTTCGGCGGGGTCCACGGGTTGCGCCCCCGGCCGGGTCGACTCGCCGCCGACGTCGACGAGGTCGGCGCCGTGCTCGACGAGCGTCATGCCGTACGCGATCGCGGCCTGCAGGGTGTCGTGCTCACCACCATCGCTGAAACTGTCCGGCGTCACGTTCAGCACCCCCATCACGCGGGTGCGGCCACTGTTCACCGAGCCAGGATGAGGCTCATGGCCTCAGACCGGGTGAGCGCGGAGTCCTTGAGTGCGCCCCGGACGGCGCTGGTCACGGTCCGGGCGCCAGGCCGCCGGACGCCGCGCATCGACATGCAAAGGTGCTCGGCCTCAACGACGACGATCACGCCGCGCGGCTTGAGCCTCTCCACGAGCGCGTCGGCGACCTGGGCGGTCAGCCGTTCCTGCACCTGCGGTCGCTTGGCGTAGAGGTCGACGACGCGGGCCAACTTTGACAGGCCGGTGATCTGCCCCCTGGCGTTGGGGATGTAGCCGACGTGCGCCACTCCGTGAAAGGGCAGCAGATGGTGCTCACAGGTGGAGTACAAGGCAATGCCCTTGACGATCACGAGCTCGTCGTGGTGCTCGTCGAAGAACGGCGTGAGGACCTCCGACGGGTCCGCAGTGAGGCCGGCGAACGTCTCGGCATACATCCTGGCGACCCGGCCCGGCGTGCTTCGGAGCCCCTCCCGGTCCGGGTCGTCGCCGACCGCGAGCAGCAACTCGCGGACGGCGGCCTCGACCCGTGGGGCGTCGTACGGCACTGGGGTCGGCGGACCGGTTAGGAAGCCGGGTCGGTGCCGGTCGCCCGGCGGGGGGTCCGCGGCGCCCAGGGCGTCTTGACTTGGTCGGGCTGGCCCGAATCATCGGGCCGAGCCTCGCGATTGACGGCTTCGGCGCGCTCGCGGGCGGGCGCGCCCTTCCGCTCGCCTCCCGGTGAGCGGCCCCGGGCGAGGTCCTCAAGGTCGGCCGGCCCCATCACCGCAAGCTCGGCCGGGGTGAGCACCGGCGGCTTACTGGACAACGGCCGGCGGCCGTTGCCGGTCGGGTGGAGCCGCTCGGGGCGCTTCGGAACGGAGGCGAAGATCTCGGCGACCTCGTCCTTGCCGAGCGTCTCCTTGTCGAGCAGCTTGAGCACCATGTCGTCCAGGACGTCCCGGTACTCCACCAGGATCTGCCATGCCTCGTGGTGGGCGTTCTCGACGAGCTCTCGGACCTCGGAGTCGACCTGGGCGGCGACCACCTCGGAGTAGTCCCGGCCGTGGCCCATGTCGCGGCCCATGAAGACTTCGCCGGACTCCTGGCCGAATTTCACCGCACCGAGTTTCTCGCTCATGCCGTATTGCGTCACCATCGCGCGGGCGGTAGCGGTGGCCTTCTCAATGTCGTTGCTGGCGCCCGTGGTCGGGTCGTGGAAGACGAGCTCTTCGGCGGCGCGACCACCCATCGCGTAGGCCAGCATGTCCAGCAGCTCGGCGCGAGTCTGAGAGTACTTGTCCTCGGTCGGCAGGACCATCGTGTAGCCGAGCGCCCGGCCGCGCGGCATGATGGTGATCTTGTGCACCGGATCGGTGTTGGGCAGGGCGTGTGCGACGAGGGCGTGGCCGGCCTCGTGATAGGCCGTGACCTTCTTCTCCTTGTCGTTCATCAATCGGGTCTTGCGCTGCGGCCCGGCCATCACCCGGTCGATCGACTCCTCGAGCATGGCCAGGGTGATCTGCTTGGCGCCGGTCCGGGCGGTCAACAGGGCGGCCTCGTTGATGACGTTGGCGAGGTCGGCGCCGGTGAAGCCAGGGGTGCGCCGGGCAATCACCTGCAGGTCGACGCCGTCAGCGAACGGCTTGCCCTTGGCGTGCACGTCGAGAATCTGCTTGCGGCCGAGCATGTCCGGCCGGTCGACGGCGATCTGCCGATCAAAACGGCCCGGGCGGAGCAGGGCCGGGTCGAGGATGTCGGGTCGGTTGGTCGCGGCAATCATGATGACGCCGCCCTTGACGTCGAAGCCGTCCATCTCGACCAGCATCTGGTTGAGGGTCTGCTCCCGCTCGTCGTGGCCGCCACCCATGCCGGCGCCACGGTGTCGCCCGACGGCGTCGATCTCGTCGATGAAAATGATCGACGGGGCGTTGGCCTTGGCTTGTTCGAACAGGTCCCGAACCCGGCTTGCCCCGACGCCGACGAACATCTCGACGAAGTCCGAGCCGGAGATCGCATAGAAGGGCACACCGGCCTCACCGGCGACCGCCCGCGCCAGCAGCGTCTTGCCGGTACCGGGGGGGCCGTAGAGCAGCACCCCCTTGGGGATCTTGGCCCCGATCGCCTGGAACTTCGCTGGCGTTTCGAGGAACTCCTTGATTTCGTGCAACTCCTCGATCGCCTCGTCGGCACCGGCGACGTCGGCGAACGTCGTCTTCGGGTTGTCCTTGGACACGAGCTTGGCCTTGGACTTACCGAACTGCATGACCTTCGAACCGCCGCCCTGCATCTGGTTCATGAAGAAGAACAGCAGACCCAAAATAACCAGGAACGGCAAGAAGGACAGCAGTAGCGAAACGAAGACATTTTCGTGACTGACCCCGACGTCGTATTTCACGCCGGCCTTGTCGAAAGCGAGAGCGAAGTCACGACCCTGGGCGACCAGAAAGTTGGCCTGCAGCTTGCGGCCATCTTTCAGGACCACCTTGACCTGCTGCTCTTTGTCGAGCAACTGGTTGTCGGTCGCCGAGCTCTTGACGTCGCCATCGACGATGGCGGCGAGGACCGTAGCCGTGTTGGAGGTCTTGTAGCCGCCGTTGCCGCGCAACCCGTTGGTCACCGCCAGGACCAGGATCAGGCCGAGCAC
>JAYUMN010000250.1:0-6629 GCA_043762595.1 Frankiales bacterium | reverse complement strand
GAAGCCGGACAGCCTGGCGCAGGCGCCGGGGTGCGGGTGGCTGTGCTCGACACCGGCGTGTCGGACACGCCGGCGCTGAACCGGGCGTCGGGCCGCCTGCTCGACGCCGCCGACACGACCGGCGCGGAGCAGACCGGTGGCCCGCTGGTCGACGGCTACGGCCACGGGACGTTCATGGCCGGTCTGATCGCCGGTGGACCGGTTGAGGGGACCGATGGCGCGGCGCTGGGCGTTGCCCCGGGCGCCTTGGTCCGGGTCGTCCGGGTCGCCAGGCCGGACGGTTCGACCCGCCTGTCCAGTGTCCTCGGTGGCCTGGAATGGGTCTATGACCACCCGGGCGAGGTCGATGTCGCCAACCTCTCCTTCTCCCACGAGCGGCCCGCCGGGGCGTACGGCGCCGACCCGCTCACGGTTGCCGTCGAGCGCGTCGTACAGGGCGGCGTCACCGTCGTCGTCGCCTCGGGTAACACCGCCGGGCAGGTCGGCGACCCGGGCTTCGACCCCCGCGTCCTCACCGTCGGTGCAGCCAACCTGGCGACCCGCCGGGTAGCGTCCTTCAGCGGCTCGGGACGCGTCGGCCCGGCGTACAAGCCCGATGTCGTCGCGAGCGGTGTCGGTGTGCTGGGTCTGCTGCCGGCCGACTCCGTGCTCGCCCTCGCACCGGGCACCTCGCACCTGGCCAACGGTCTGACTCGCGGCTCGGGAACGAGCCAGGCGACCGCCATCGCGAGCGGCACGGCCGCCCTGCTGCTCGCCGAACACCCCGGCGCCTCCCCGGTCCAGGTCAAGGCCTCGCTGCGGTGCTCGGCCCGACGCCTGCCTGGTCGACGCGACGGCGCCGGGCTGCTGCGGCTGCCCGGCAACCTCTGTGCCGGCGTCGACGGCCGGGCGCTCTCCGACGGCCGCGACCTGAGCGGCGAGATGGGCTTCCCGGCGTCGAGCTGGTCGGCGTCGAGCTGGTCAGCCAGCTCGTGGTCGGCGTCGAGCTGGTCGGCGTCGAGCTGGTCTGCCTCCTCCTGGTCGGCGTCGAGCTGGTCTGCTTCGAGCTGGTCGGCGTCAAGTTGGTCGGCTTCGAGCTGGTCGGCTTCGAGCTGGTCGGCGTCGAGCTGGTCAGCTTCGAGCTGGTCGGCGAGTTCCTGGTCGGCCTCCAGCTGGTCGGGCGTGGACCCGGACGCCGCCGCATGAGCCCGGTCCACAACGTCCGCGCCGTCGCCGTCGTCGCGGCGGTCGTTGCGATCGCCGCCGGAGTTCTTAACGGGTGGGGGTCACCGGCCTGGTGGGCGGTGCCCGTGCTCGCGGCCGGTGTCGCCCTGTCGGAGATTGCCGTGGTGCACCTGCAGTTCGGCCGGCAGCGGTGGACCTTCTCCCTCACCGAGGGTGCCCTGGGTGCGGCGTGGGCGGTGGGCACAGGCGCCTGGTCGGTCGTGGCGGTCGCCATCGGTATCGCCATCGCGCAGGTCGCGCGCCGCCAGCCGAGGTTGAAGTTGCAGTTCAACGTGGCGACGTTCGCGGTGGCGAGCGCGCTCGGCTCGTTGGTGGCCGGCCTCGCCGGCGGCGGCACGCCGGGTGCGCTTGCCGGGATGGCGGTGTTCTTCGTGCTGAACCACGGGCTCGTCGGTGTCGCCGTCTCGATGACCAGCGAGCGCCGGCTGGTCCCGCTGCTCGTGTCGAGTGCTCCGCTGTCCGCGGTGCACACCGCGGGCAACTCCTCGATCGGTTTGCTGGCAGCCTATCTCGCCGTCACCGCCCCCATCGGCCTGCTGGGACTCGCCGTCCCGCTCGCGCTGCTGTGGTCGTCGTACGACCAGCAGACGCGACGCAGCCAGGAGGTCCGGTTGTACGCCGAGCTGGCGCGTGGCCAGGAGCGCGCGACGGCCCGCTCGAGCGACGCGTCCGCGCAGGTGATCGTGACGGCCGCCGCCCGGTTGTTCGGTGGCGCCGACGTCGAGATGGTGCTGCTCGCGGCCGACGGCCCGGTCCGCTACACCGGTGATGAGAGCGGTCTACCGAAGCGGTTCCGGGTCGAGTCCGACGTCTTCGACGAGCCGTGGGTGCTTCGCGCGCTCGGTGCCCGGGGCGTGACGGCCGGGAGCGAGGCGGGCCGCCCCTGGTGCTCGGCCGTGCTCGGTGACGCCGAGTCGCCGCATGCTGTCCTAATTGCCCGCCGCCCGACCGGTTCAGCTGGGTTCGGTCGCCGTGAGGCCCGGCTCGCCGAGGTCCTGGTCGGTCAGGCCGAGGCGTGGCTGTCGGTGGCTGAGCTGTCCGCGCGCCATCGCAGCGCCCGGCATCAGGTCGATGTGGCCGGCGAGGCGGCGAAGGCCCTCGGTGACCTCGGCGCTGCGACCGCGCCGGCACTGATGGTGCTGCACGAGTCGGCCGACCGATTGGCCCGACTGGCCCAGAGCGACGGTGGCGTCGACAACATCGTCGAGGAGCTGCATCTCGTCGAACGAGCGGTCGCCTCCCTGCTCGGCGCGATCGCCCTGGCGGCGGAGCCCGATCTGGTCCATGCCGGTGCGCTCGAGACGGCCTTGCTGCCAAGCCGGCCAGCAGCCGAGTGGACCAACACCGGCGTCCTGCGGTGACCCTGCCGTGAGGTCGCGCGCGCGGGGGCTGCCGTTGGCGGTCTCGGCGGCGTTCGTGACGGCCGGCTCGGTCCTGCTCGGGTGCGGGACCGCTGCGGCGGTCCTTGCCGCCGGCGACCGGCTCGACCTGTACGCCGCCGAAGCGCTCGCCCTCGGCTGCTGCGCTGGGCTGCTCCTGGCCTTGGTGGCTGTCGTGGCTGCGATCCGCCTCGCTGCGGCCCTGCAAGGGTTGCGGTCCGACGCGGTCCTGCGGCTGGCCGAGCCGTTTGCCCCGGCCGGCCGGGTGCGCAGCCGTCGGCTCGTCCCGCCGGCGAGCTCCGAGGTCGCCGGGCTCGCCAGCGTGCTCGAGGCTCTCCACCTGCGGGTGCGCGTCGCCGACGAGATCGGCGAACGGCACCGGCGCGACGCCGAAACCGCGGGCGCCGGCGTGTTCGAGCTGCTGTCGGGGCTGGTGGCCGCTGAGGAAGGCGCCCGCGGCCAACTTGCTGCCGAGTTGCACGACACGGTGGCCCAGTCGCTGATGATCGCCCGCGGTCTGCTGGCGACGTCACCGTCCTCCCCGGACCAGCTCGCCAAGCTGGCCGACTACGTCGAGGACGCCGAGGAGCAGGTCCGCGCGGTGATGGCGCGGACCCGCCCGCCGGCGCTGCGCGACGGTGACCTCGCCTCCGCAGTCGGTGGCCTCGGGCTCGACATGCTCGCCCGCTACGGCCTGCGCGTTGAGGTCGATTGGCCCGCCTCGCCGTACCCGTTGCCCCTTGCTTCGGCGGTCACGGTCTACCGATTCTTTCAGGAGGCGCTGCTCAACGTCGTCAAGCACGCCGACGTCGACGACGCGACGGTGGGCCTGCTGGTCGAGCAGGGCGTCATCGTGGCGCACGTGCGCGACGAAGGCCCTGGCTTTGATCCATCGACGGTGCGGGCCGACCGGGGTCGACATGTCGGGCTGGGGCTGCTGCGCGAACGCGCCCGGCTTTCCGGGGGCGCCCTTGAGATCGACAGTCGCCGAGGCGTGGGCACCGTCCTGACGCTTCGACTGCCGCGGCTGAACGCCCTGCCACCGGTCGTGCCGATCCGGACGCCGGAGGCCGCTGGAACCTCACTTCGACGGGTGGGCGACCGGGCGATGCGCGGCTAGTGGGCATGCTCGGCTCGTTCGCCAAGCGCGGCGACCCCCGGCGGGGGCAGCCCCGCGGTGGCGCAGAGCAGGTCGCACCAGGCGCGTAGATGGGCGGCCAGGTCGAGCCCGCCGCCGACGTGGTGCAGCGGGGTCCAGGAGGCCCGCACCTCGACCTCGCTCGTCTCATCAGCCTCGCTGAGCTGTCCGAACGTCGCTGACATCGTCCGGGTCACCGTCCCCCCGGCGGCGGTGTAGACGGCGCCGCGGGTGGCCAGCGCCTCGCTGAGCCAGCTCCAGCCAACCTCCGCCAGGGCCGGGTCGGCGGCCATCTCGGGCTCGACCTCGGCTGAGACGAAGGCGACGACCCGCGTGTCGCCCTGCCAACCCGACTGCCCCGGCGGATCGTGCAGCACGACCAGCCGGCCGCTCGCGACCTCGTCCTGACCCCGGCAGATCTCGGCGGCCACCGCTACGGCGTACGGCGCGAGGCGTTTCGGTGCGGGCACCTCGCGGAGCGCCAGGATTCCCGGGCGCTGGCAGTCCCGGAGCGCCGCGTGCAGGCCATCGAGGGCGTGCGCGAAGACGCTCGGCACCGGCTCCGGCAAGATCACTCCGGCAGCGTAGATCGCCGGCCGCGGCCGAGGGCCGGGACGCGCCGACCTAGGGTCGGGCGATGCCCGCGCTGTTCGCACTGCTTTCGAGCCTGCTCTGGGGCACGGCGGACTTCCTCGGCGGCGCGGCCACCCGCCGGCTGCCCGTCCCGTCGGTGGTCGGCGTGTCGCAGCTGATCGCCCTGCTCGCCCTGCTGCCGGTCGCCGCACTCACCGGCGCTCTCGACACACCGACCGGTTACGTCGTGCCGGGCGTCCTCGCCGGCCTGGTCGGCACGGCTGCGATCGGCGCGTTTTACCAGGCACTGGCGACCGGGACGATGGGGATCGTCGCCCCGGTCGCTGCCCTTGGCGTGGTCCTGCCGGTCGCGTTCGGGCTCGTGCGCGGTGACGCGCCGTCCGATCCGCAGCTGCTCGGCATCGCGGTGGCCGTGGCGGGCGTCCTGCTCGCCAGCGGGCCCGAGCTGTCCGGGGGCGCCGGGGCCCGGCCGCTGCTGCTGGCACTTGGCGCCGCGGCCGGGTTCGGCGTGGTGTTCGTGCTCATCGCCGAGGGGAGTCGCGGCGGAGCAGGCGCGGTGGTCATGACGCTGGTCACCATGCGGCTCACCTCGGTCGTCGCGCGCGGTGGCCTGCTGGTCGCGACAGCCCAGACCCGCGGCTGGGACCTCAGGGTCCGCCGCGGCGATCTGCCCGTGTTGGCCGCGACCGGCCTCGGCGATGTGGGGGCCAACGCCTGCTACGCCGTGGCGACGCGAGGCAGCCTGCTCAGCGTCGTGGCGGTGCTGGGGTCGCTCTATCCGGTGGTGACCGTGCTGCTGGCCCGGCGGCTGCTCGCCGAGCGGCTGCGACCCGTCCAGATCGCCGGTGTGGGTGCTGCGCTGCTCGGCGTCGTGCTGCTCGCCGTCGGCTGACAGGGGGCCCGGCCGTCGTCGTTCAGGCGGTTGGGTTGCGTGCCGATGCTGCGACCATGACCCAGACCCTGCACGCCGCTGCGTCCCGGGTCGAGCTTCCACGGCTGCGGGCGACCGACGCCGATTTCATTCTGCGGGTCTCGCCGACGGGCTGTCTGCTGGCCGCGAGTGAGAGCGTTGCGGGCGTCCTTGGCTGGGACCTGGAGCGGTGCGCGACCGAAGGCATCTGGGTTGCCATCATCGATGAGGCCCAGCGGGTTGCGGTGCGTCAGCTGATGACCCAGGTCCTCGCGACCGGCAGCGCCCGGACGACCTTGCAGGCGTCGGCGGTCGCCGGCACCGTCTGGGTCGACGTCGCTGCCAAGCACCTGCTCGACGAACCCGGTGCCCCTGTCCTGATCATCGCCCGGGACGTCTCCGACGACCTTGCGGCCGCCACCCAGCTGGCCGCCTCGGAGATGCAGTGGCGGGTCGCCTTCGAGCACTCACCCATCGGCGGTGCCCTCCTCGACGCCGGCGGGGGCATCCTGGTCGTCAACGCGGCGCTGTGCCGGATGTTGGGCTGGCGCGAGCACGAGCTCACCCGGATGGAGGTGACCGACGTTGTTGTGTGCCAAGGGGGCCTGCCGTGGCAGCCGTGGTGGGACGACTTGCTCACTGGGGCACGGGGCACCGCGACGGCCGACCGGATGCTGCGAACCGCCGACGGCCGGCAGGTCTGGGGCCGGCTGACCGCCGCCGCGGTGCTCTCTCCGGCCTCGCCCGGCCGGGTGATGATGCAGCTGGAGGACGTCACCGCCCGGCGCGAAGCCGAGCTCGAGCTCGCCAACCGGGCGCTGCACGACGGGCTCACCGGGGCTCCTAACCGCTTTCTGACCCGGCAGTGGCTGGCCAGTGCCCTCGAGGACCACCTGGACGGCCGCGTCGGCGTGCTCTACTGCGACCTGGACCGGTTCAAGGTCGTCAATGACAGCCTCGGGCATGCTGCGGGGGACAGCTTGCTGGTGCAGGTTGCCGAGCGCCTGCGCGGTCCGCTGCGGCCGGAGGACCTGCTCGGCCGGGTCGGCGGCGACGAGTTCGTGATGGTGCTCGAAGGGGTGGACACGCCGGCGGAGTTAGCTGAGGTCGCCGCCCGGCTGGCCCAGGCACTCGACGAGCCGTTCGAGCTCGGTGGGCACCGCCACGCCATGACCCTGAGCCTCGGCGGCACCCTTGGCTCCCATCCCGACACCGCAGATGATGTGCTGATGCGCGCCGACATGGCGCTGTTACGGGCCAAGCGACTCGGCCGGGCCAGATATGAGGCCTTCGACCCCACGACCGACCGGGTGGCTACCCGCGCCGACCTGCAGCTCGAGGACGACCTGCGCTCCTCGCTTGAGGCCGACGAACTGCGGGCCTA
>JAYUMN010000249.1:0-1845 GCA_043762595.1 Frankiales bacterium | reverse complement strand
GTCACCAAGGCCTGCCGACAGGTCGAGCCCGGTGACGACCTCGCCGAGGCCGTGCGGTCGGCCGGCGAGCTGGCGCTGGCGCAGCCGCGCCGCCCGGTCTACCTCGAGGTGCCCACCGACCTGCTGACCGCGGCGAACGGCGCGCTCCGCGAGCTGCCGGCACCCGACATCGCCCACCCGCTGCCCGATCTCACCGAGACGCTGGCACTGCTCGCCGCTGCGCACCGGCCACTGCTGTGGGCCGGCGGCGGCGCAACAGCCAGCGGTGCCGGCGCCGAGATCGCCGAGCTGGCTGGGCAACTCGGTGCGCCCGTGCTCACGTCGTACGGCGGGCGAGGGTTGCTGCCGCCGGACCACCCGTGCCTGGTCCCACTGCCGCCGCAGATGCCCGCGGCCGGCGCGCTCTGGGACGCAGCCGATCTGGTGCTCGTGCTCGGCAGCGACCTCGACGCGATGAACACCCAAGGCTTCCGCCAGCCGCGACCGCCGGTGGTCGTCACCGTCGACCTCGCCGAGCCGGTCAACCTGCCGCCGGAGGTGTGGTTGCGGGCCGACGTACGCGGTGTGCTGGCCGGCCTGGTGCCCGCGCTGGCCCGGCGCGAACCGTGGTGGAGCCGGCCAGCCGGGCGGGAGACCCTCGCCGGCCCGGAGACGAGATTCCTCGACGCGCTCGAGTCCGGCCTCCCGGCGGACGCCGTCGTGGTGGCCGACATGTGCATCCCGGGCTACTGGTACGGCGGCTTCGGTCGGGTCACCCAGCCCCGGGGGCTCGCCTACCCGGTCGGCTGGGGCACGCTCGGGTTTGGCTTCCCGGCCGGGCTCGGCGCGGCCCTGTCCGGCCGCCCGGCGGTGGCCCTGGTCGGCGACGGCGGCTTCTTGTTCGCCTGCGGCGAGTTGGCCACCCTCGCCCAGGAGGCGCTGCCGCTGACGACCGTGCTGGTCGACGATGGCGGCTACGGGATGCTCGCGTACGACTTCGTCAAGGACGGCCAACAGCCGGTGGGTTGCGACCTGGAGCCACCGGACTTCGTTGCCCTCGCACGGGCCTTCCGGGTGGCCGCACGGGAGGTCACCCTGGATGAACTGGGCGCGGCAGTTGCGCAGGGGGTTGCGTCGCAGCAGCCAAACATGCTGGTGGTCAAAGCCTCCTGGACCCCGCCGCCCACCACCTCGCCCCGCTGGTATCGCGCCCAACCCTGACCACAGCCCTTCCCCGTGATCAGGGGGACCGAGGCGCTAGCCACCCAACCGGTAGCCGGCGTCGTAGGTCGAGACCTCGGTGTCCATCTGGGCCTTCTGCAGCTTGCCGGCGAAGTCCCAGTTCATCGACTGCCACCGGGTGAACTGGTCGAGCACCCACACCCCGGACTGCCGGGAGCCGTTGCCGCTCTTGCCGTTGCCGCCGAACGGCAGATGCGCCTCGGCGCCGGAGGTCGAGTTGTTCACCGACACCATCCCGGCGCTGACCCGCTGGCGGAAGCGGAAGGCGTGCTGCGCCGAGGAGGTGTAGATCGCCGAGGACAGGCCGTAGCCGTGCCCGTTGGCGAGCATCACGGCTTCGTCGAACGATGAGCAGCGCATGACCGGGACGAGCGGGCCGAACGTCTCGTTGCGGTAGAGCGCGTCGTCTGCGGCCACGCCGGTGACCACGCTCGGGTGGGCGTAGACCCCCGCCGACGGATCCCCGACGAAGCCGGGCCTGGGGTTCGCCGCGGTGATCCGGCCGACCGGCCCGTGCAGGGTGTGGTGCGGCTGCACCTCGCCGAGCCACTTCTCGAAGCCGGTCAGGAAGCGCTCGGACAGCATCGGTCCGTACAGGACGTCCTCCCGCGGGTCACCCACGAC
>JAYUMN010000248.1:0-3631 GCA_043762595.1 Frankiales bacterium | reverse complement strand
GATCTCCCGGTCCAGCATCTCCACCAGGCACTGGGACAGCGCCGCAATCATCCCGACTTCGCGCAGCGTCGGCAGCCCGTCGCAGATCCGCAGCTCGACCGTCCCGTAGACCGGATGCGGCCGGATGTCCCACCAGACCTCCTTGATTGAGCCGATGGTGCCGGTGTTGACCAGGGTGTCCATGTAGGCCTCGAACTCCGACCAGCCGGTCAGCTGGTAGGGCAGGCCGGCCGTCGGCAGCGCCTCGAACACCTTGGAGCGAGCCGAGGCGAGCCCGGTGTCGGCCCCAACCCAGTACGGCGAGCTGGCCGAGATGGCCAGAAAATGTGGGATGTACGCCGACAGCGCGTTGACGATCGCGATTGCCTTGTCGGGTGAGCGAACCCCGACGTGCACGTGCACCCCGAAGATCTGCAGCCGACGGGCCAACCACTGCATGTCCTCGATCAGCTTGCTGTAGCGCGGGTTGCCGCTGATCACCTGCGTCTGCCAGTCGGTGATCGGATGCGTCCCGGCGCACAGCATCGCCAGGCCCCGGTCCTGGACCAGCGGCTGCAGTTCGCCAATCGTCGCGGCCAGATCAGCAGTTGCCTCCCCGACGCTCGCACAGACACCGGTGATGACCTCGATGGTCGACTGCAGCAGTTCGTGCTTGGCCTTGGGGTGCTCCCCGCCCGGCGAGAGGACCTGCAGGATCTCGTTTGCCCCGCCGGTCAGCTGCCGGGTCTCGGGCGAGACCAGTTGCAGCTCCCACTCGACCCCGAGGCTCGACCCGGCGTTCGAGGCGAAGGGGATCTGCACTGCGCGACCCTACCGAGCGACCAGCGCCACCGAATCGCTGTAGAACGCGTCGCAACCGAGCGCCCCGACCGCGTGCAGCTGGGTGACGGACTGGACGTCCCAGGCGAAGGCCAGGAGACCGGCACCATGCACGCGCCGCACCAGGCCCGGGGTCCAGCGGCTGCGCCGGAGGTTCACCGCATCCACCCCGCCGGCAGCGAGCCGGCGCAGGTAGGCAGGCACGCTCGGCAGCGCATGCACCAGCCGGGTGTCGGTCACCAGCCGCACATCCGGATCGAGTCGGCGCCAGGCCAGTGGCGCCGCGCCGCGCCCACACAGCCAGAGCCGTCGCAGGTTGACACCGTGCCGCCGGGCCACCGCCAGCACCTGTTCGGCGCCCCCTTCGGGCAGGTCCAAGCAGAGATCGTACGCCGAGCCGCAGGTGCCCAGCAGCTCCGCCAGGGTCGGCGCCGCGGGGAGCACCCGCCCGCCGTGCTGCAGGTACGGCGTACCGCTCGGGTCCAGGAGCACGTCGGACTCGAGGCCGGTGGCGCCACGGGCGAGCGCGTTGGTGAAGGCCGCGAGGGTGTTCTCGGGCGCGTCGGCCCGCCCGCCGCGGTGCGCGAAGCCGAGCACCGGTTTAGAAGAATTCCTGCGGGCGATAGACGCCCCACGCGTCACGAAGGACATTGCAGACCTCACCGACCGTCGCCATCGCCCGCAGGGCATCCTTCATCGGGTAGAGGCAGTTGGCCTCCCCCTCGGCGGCCGAGCGCAGCGCTGTCAACGCCGCGTCGACGGTCAGCTGGTCCCGGGCGGCCCGCAGCAGCCGCAGCCGCTCCCGCTGATCGGCCTCGATCGACGGGTCGACGCGCAGTGGGTCGTAGCGCTCCTCGCTGGCGGCCTTGAAGCGGTTAAGCCCCACCACGATGCGCTCGCCGGCGTCGATGCCCTGCGCGATGCGGTAGGCCGAGCCTTCGATCTCACTTTTCTGGAAGCCCTTTTCGATCGCGGCGACCGCCCCGCCCAGGCCCTCTACCTTGGCCATCAGCTCGCGGGCGCCGGCCTCGACCTCGTCGGTCATCGCCTCCATCACGTAGGAGCCGGCGAACGGGTCGACGGTCGCGGTCACATCGGTTTCGTACGCCAGCACCTGCTGGGTGCGCAGGGCGAGCGTCGCAGCCTTGACGGTCGGGAGCGCGATGGCCTCGTCGAAGGAGTTGGTGTGCAGCGACTGGGTGCCACCGAACACGGCCGCGAGGCCCTGCACGGTGACCCGCACGAGATTGACTTCGGGCTGCTGCGCCGTCAGCTGCACCCCGGCGGTCTGGGTGTGGAACCGCAGCATCATCGACTTGGGGTCCTTCGCCCCGAACTCGTCGCGCATCACCTGGGCCCAGATGCGGCGCGCCGCACGAAACTTCGCGACCTCCTCCAGCAGCGTCGTGCGCGACACGAAGAAAAACGCCAACCGGGGGGCGAAGTCGTCGACCTCGAGGCCGGCCTTGACGGCGGCCCGGACGTATTCGATGCCGTCGGCGATCGTGAAGGCGATCTCCTGCGTCGGCGTCGCCCCCGCCTCGGCCATGTGGTAACCGGAGATGGAAATCGTGTTCCACTTAGGGATCTCGGCCTTGCAGTAGGCAAAGATGTCGGTGATCAGCCGCAGCGACTGGGCCGGCGGATAGATGTAGGTGCCGCGGGCGATGTACTCCTTCAGAATGTCGTTCTGGATCGTCCCGGTGATCGCCGAGCCGTCGACCCCGTGCTCCTCCGCGACGAGCTGGTACATCAGCAGCAGCACCGCCGCCGGTGCGTTGATCGTCATCGAGGTGGACACCTGGTCGAGCGGGATCTGGTCGAACAGGATCCGCATGTCCTCGAGCGAGTCGATCGCCACGCCGACCTTGCCTACCTCGCCGGAGGCCACCGGATCGTCAGAGTCGTAGCCCATCTGCGTCGGCAGGTCGAAGGCAACTGATAACCCGCCGGTGCCCTGGGCGACCAGGTGCCGGTAGCGCTCGTTGCTCTCCTTTGCGGTCCCGAACCCGGCGTACTGGCGCATGGTCCAGGGTCGCCCGGTGTACATCGACGCATAGACCCCTCGGGTGTACGGGAAAGACCCCGGTTCGCCGAGCCGCTCGTCGAGCCCCGGCGTCAGGTCGCCCGGCCCGTAGATCGCCTCGATCGGGAAGCCTGACTCCGACGCTCGCGCCATGACGGACCCATTTCTGCCGGAACGGTGTGCCGCCAGGATGCTAAGGCGCGCCGCCGGCTCGAACCGGCTGGCCTCCCACGCCCGTGCCCAAAGGGTGACCGGGCTCACAGAACCGGGCGGGCTCCCGAGGTGCCCGGGTCGTGCGGCGTCGTTAACATGAGCGGGTTGGGGCCGCCCGCGCTCCGACCGCACAGGAGGCGTTCGTGGCCAAGGCTCCGGCAGGGACCCTCTACCGGGGCCGCGAAGGTATGTGGTCCTGGGTGGCCCACCGGGTCACCGGTGTGCTGGTGTTTTTCTTCCTGTTTGCGCATGTGCTGGACACCGCGCTCGTCCGGGTGTCGCCCGAGTCCTACGACCGGATCATCGACACCTATAAGACACCGATCGTCAACCTGATGGAGCTCGGTCTCACCGGAGCGGTCTTGTTCCACGCGCTGAACGGCCTGCGCATCATGGCAATCGACTTCTGGGAGAAGGGCCCTCACTACCAGAAGCAGATGACGTACGCGATCCTGGCTGTCTTCGGACTGGTGATGATCCCGGGTGCATATTTCATCATCCAGCACACCGTCGAGACGATCGTCGGGGGCAAAGCATGACCGCCCTGGACGAGGCAGCGCCGATCGTCATCGA
>JAYUMN010000247.1:0-5431 GCA_043762595.1 Frankiales bacterium | reverse complement strand
CAGACCCGGGCATCGGCGCGGACGACCGGGGCGCCGGTGACGCCGTACGTCCACAACCTGACGGCGGCTGGCGGGGGCACGGCGTCGACCGATGAGATGGTCGCCTCGACCGAGCGTGGGCTGCTCGTGAACTGCCTGTGGTACATCCGCGAGGTCGACCCGGAGACGCTGCTGCTGACCGGGCTCACCCGCGACGGCGTCTACCTCGTCGAGGGCGGCGAAGTGACCGGCGTCGTCAACAATTTCCGCTTCAACGAAAGCCCGGTCGACCTGCTCGGCCGGGTCGCGGAGGTCGGCGCCAGCCGCCCCTGCCTGCCGCGCGAGTGGAGCGACTCCTTCACCTGGACGCGGATGCCGACCCTGCGCGTGGGCGACTTCAACATGTCCTCGGTGAGCCAGGCGTCCTGATCGCTCAGCGGTAGCGGAAGCCGTCCAGGAAGCGCTTGAACACCCCGCCCTGCGGGGGCAGTGGCGCACCGACCGATGTGGGCGTCGTCCGCCGGCGGGCGATCGGCAGGTCGTAGTCGGTGCCGGCGATCGCCTCGACCACCTGCCGGTCGTCGAAGTCCTCCGAACCCTCGAGCTGGGGCACAAAGCCGACCAACATGCCGTCACGCATCACCTGGGCCTCCAGGCCGGCCGTGCCGTCGGTGTCCCACACCGCCTGCCGACCACCGCTGACGGCGATCCGCACGCCGAACTGGTAGACGCCCGCCTTCTCGGTCTGCGCGTCGATGCCCCGTGCCCGCAGCGCGTCGACGACCCGCCTGGCCTTGTTCTCGTCCATGCCCGGCCAACGCGCGAGACCGCCGCAGGATGCCCGCGGCTAGGGTTGGGGCCATGCGATTCGGTTACTGGATGCCCATCTTCGGCGGTTGGCTCCGCAACGTCGGCGACGAGGGGATGAGCATCGACTGGCCCTACCTGCGCGAGCTCGCCGTCGCCAGCGAGCGGCACGGTTTCGACCTGACGTTGATCGCCGAGCTCAACCTCAACGACATCAAGGGTCACCGGGCGCCGTCCCTGGATGCCTGGACCCTCGCCCCCGCCGTCGCCGCGGTCACCGAGCGGCTCGAGCTGATGCTCGCGGTCCGGCCCAACTACCACTCCCCCAGCCTCACCGCCAAGGCCATCAGCACGCTCGAGACGATCGCGCCGGGCCGGACCAGTCTGAACGTCGTCAGCTCCTGGTGGAAGGACGAGGCAGCGCAGTACGGCGCGCCGTTCGACGTCCATGACGCGCGGTACGCCCGGACCGATGAGTGGCTCGAGGTGTTCACCCGGCTGCTCACCGAGGAGACCGTCACCCACCACGGCGAGCGCTACGACCTCGACGGCTGCATCCTCGAACCGAAACCGGCCGGCCTGCCGACGGTCTACATGGGCGGCGAGTCGGCGCGCGCCAAGGAGGTCATCAGCGCCCGCGGTACGGCGTACGTCATGCACGGTGACCCGCCCGAGGTGATCGCCGCAAAGATCATCGACATGGAGGCCCGGCGGGTCGCGGCCGGTCGGCCGGACCGGTTCACCTACGGGGTCTCCGGCTATGTGATCGTGCGTGACACCGAACAGCAGGCGCAGGCCGAGCTGGCCCGCATCCTGGACGTTCGGCACAGCGACGAGGCCTACGCGAGCTATCAGGACTTCGTGGCCGGCTCGCAGCTGGAGTCGCAGGTGTCGCTCGAGGAGTACTCCGTCAGCAACCGCGGCCTGCGGGCCGGGCTCGTCGGCACTCCCGAGCAGGTCCGGGCCCGGATCCAGGCGTATGAGGACGCCGGTGTTGACCTGATGCTGCTCCAGTTCTCGCCGCAGGCAGAAGAGATGGCCCGCTTCGGCGAGCAGGTCATCGGTGCGCGCGGCTGAGCCGGTCGTGCTCGAGCTCGGTCGGGTCCGGCTCGAACCGCTCGGACCGCAGCACGACGAGGAGCTGTTGGCGGCCGCGCAGGCCGACGAGATCTGGCAGTGGATGCCCGTCGCCCGGCCGCGTCGCATCGCCGAGATACGTCGCATCCGAACGACCCACCCTGGCCAGCCATGGGCGGTCGTCGTGGACGGTACGGCGGCCGGCAGCACCTCCTACCTCGATGTCGACCCCATCGTCGGCGGGCTCGAGGTGGGCTGGACGTGGTACCGCCGTGACCTGTGGGCCAGCACGGTGAACCCGGCCTGCAAGCTGCTGCTGCTGCTCGGTCACGCCTTCGAGGTCCTCGGGGCCCAGCGGGTGACCCTCAAGACCGATGCCCTCAACGCCCGCTCACGGGCGGCGATCGCCAAGCTCGGCTGCGCGTACGACGGGACGCTGCGCCACGAGCGGCTACGGCCGGACGAATCAGCGCGCGATACAGCGAACTTCTCGATGCTCGCGCCGGAGTGGCCGACCGCGCGGGCTCGCCTGCAGGCGAGGGTCGTTGGGGCGAGGTCGGGGTAGGGCGGCGGCATGGACGCCAGCGACGAGCTCGACACAGCCCTGCCGACGTACGCCGTCCTGGCCCAGCTCAGCCGGCCGGCCGGCGGGTCGGGCGAACAGGCTGTCCAGTCGGTCGAGACCGACCTGCGGGCCGTCGGGGCGCCGGCTGAGCTCGTGACGGTCGAGCGGCAGGACGACGACGGGACCTGGCGGCTGCGGGCGAGGTTCGTCGTGGTCAGCGTCGACGGGGAAACCGCCGTGGCCGGCGTGCATCAGACGCTGGTCACGGCCGGCGTTCACCCGGACGAGGTGTGGTTGGCCCTCGTCGACCCCTGATCGCGGTGGGCCGAGCTTGGGTGGATCAGTGAGGTGGAGGGGTGCAGCGGGCGGGGGCTTGTGCTGCGCGCCGGGTCAGGGCTCGGACGGTAGCCAGGCGAGCGCGACCTGGTCGCCGACGACCAGGGACCGTCCCGGCTCGACGACAGCAAAGGCCTGCGCGAGCGCGGCGCCCCGCAGCATCGCCGCCCCCCCGTGGCCGGTCGGCCAGGCGCGACCGTCGGTGAGCCGCACCGGCACCAGGTGGTGGACGGCCAACCCGTCGATGGGCGAGGCGAGCACGGCCCGGCCCAGTGGCGGCTCGGGGCGGCCGGACAGCGCGGCGAGTAGCGGTGCGACGAGAGTGACCAGGCCGCACAGCGCAGCGAGCGGGTTACCGGGTAGCCCAACGAGCAGCCGGCCGTCGGCCAGCCGCGCCAGCAGTTGCGGATGACCGGGTTTAACGGCCACCCCGTCGATGAGCACCTGGGCGCCGAGCTGCTCGAGGATCCCGGTCAGGTAATCGGCCGGCCCGACCGAAGATGCCCCGCTGGTCAGCACGACGTCGCCGTCGGCGTCGGCGACCGCCCGCAGCAGCGCGGCCCGGTCGTCGGGGACCAGCGTCATCGAGATGAGTTCGCCGCCCCAGCCGGCGATCGAGCCAGGCAGGATGGGACCGACGGCGTCCCGAATGCGGCCGCCGAAAGGCCGACCGGCTTGCAGCAGCTCCGTGCCGGTCACCAGGGCCGCGACCCGGGGCCGGCGGTGCACCCCGACCGTGTCCCGGCCGAGGGCCGCGGCCAGCCCGGCGATGACCGGGCTGAGCACGACCCCGGCTGGGAGAACCTGCTCACCGGCGGCGCACTCGTCACCGGTGAGCCGAACGTGCCGGCCGGCGGGGTGCGGACCGGTGACGTCAACGCCGGTGGTCGTGCCGGCCTCGTACGGCAGGACACCCTCCGTGCCGCTCGGCACACAGGCACCGGTGGCGATCTCGACGGCCTGGCCGTCGCCGAGCGGGTCGGCCGACGGCTCACCTGCCAGGACCCGGCCCACCACCTGCCAGGGGCCGGGGCCGCGGATCGCCCAACCATCCATCGCCGCGGTGTCGACGGCCGGCAGAGGCCACCTGGCCACGAGCGGTCCGGCCAGCACCGCGCCGACAGCCAGTTCGAGCGGCAGCTCGACGGCCAACAGTCGCGGCCCGGCGGCGTAGGCGATCCGGCGGGCGACCGGCCACGACGTCACGCCGAGTGTTGGGCTGACTCGGCCGGCCACTGCCGGGCGAGCGCGCTGAGCCGGGCACAGGCCTCGGCAGGGTCAGCGCCGGCCGCCACCGCGAGCCCGAGCAGGTAGGTCGTGAGTGGCGCAGCCGGGCGTTCGACCCCGTGGGCGACGTCGCGGGTCATGTCCAGCAACAGGTGCGTGTCGACCGAGCCGTCGACGCCAAGCTCGGCGGCGGCCGCGGCCAGCCAATCGTCGAGCCGGCTGCTCACGCGTGCGCCCTCGCCCGGCGCAGGTCCTCGTCGGTGTCGCAGTCGGTCCAGGGTGCCGGCCGGCCGGGGGTCGGATCAGGCCGGATCCGACGTACGTCGAGCCGGTCGAGCACCTCGCGAAGCCGTGCCCCATCGACAATTTCGGGCAGCGCGGCCCGCAGCGCGGCGCTGGACCAGGCACCGGTCAGGACCTGGTCGCGCCCCGTGTCGTCCACAAGCATGGCGCCCTGGCCCCCGGCGTCCACCAGGGTCTGCACGGTGGCGGCGTCCAGGAACGGCAGGTCGGCGGCCAGCAGCGCGACCCGGTCAGCGGTGACGTGGGCGAGGCCCGCCGCGAGCGCCGCGACGGGACCGCCGCCGGCCGGCTTTTCCCTGGCCCACAGCACCGGGCGGGAGGTCTGCCGGGCTGGTCCGACCACGATCGTCCGATCGGCATCGGCCACCGCCGCCAGCACATGCTCCAGCAGGCTCGCGGCGCCGACGACGAGCCCCGGTTTGTCGAGGCCGCCGAGCCGGCGCGCACTGCCGCCGGCGAGCACCACCGCGTCGTACGAGGTCATGGTCGGATCCTGTCACGCGGCCCCCTGCGCCAGCTGAACGGCGAGGAAACCGCCGTGGACGGCGACCTCGTGGACGGTGACCTGCACGCCGTCGAGGTCGAGGCACTCACCCGTGGCGAGGTCGAAAGCCTGCTTGAACATCGGGCTGCTCACGACGTCGCGGCCGCCGCGGGTGCCGACGATGCCGCGGGCGAGCACCATCGCGCCGCTCACCGGATCGCGGTTGTCCAGGGCGTGCAGCGACCCGCTCGCGGTCCGGAACAGCGCGACCTGCTCGCCATCGATGAGCACGCACACGCCGCGCTCGGACGGGACCCGGGAGGCGGGGCACACGGTGCGCCAGGTCATGCCCGGACCACCTCGAGGACGGGCCCAGCGAGATCGACCGGGCGGTGCTGGCGGCGGACCGGCTCATGCCGGATCGATGGGTCCGGGGTGTCCGGCGCGTTGATGAAGGAGACGAAGCGCTCCAGCCGCTGCGGGTCGGCCAGCGCCTCGGCCCACTCGTCGCGGTAGTCCTGGACGTGCCGGGCTATTGCCGCGTCGAGCTCCGCGCACAGGCCGAGGGAGTCCTCGACGACGACCTCGCGCAGGTGCGCAAGGCCGGTGGCCTCGACCCAGGGCGCGGTGCGCTGGAGCCGGTCGGCGGTGAA
>JAYUMN010000246.1:0-2818 GCA_043762595.1 Frankiales bacterium | reverse complement strand
AGGTGGCATGGTGACCAGCTCGAGATCGGTTGCGCGAAGGGCCGTGCCAGCCGCCAGGTCGCGGGCGAAGGTCAGCACGCGCCGACCGGGTGGGGAGGTCGGGACGAGCGACGGGAGGGCGGTCGCCACCGCTGCCGCGGTCAGCCCGCCAGCGAGCAGGGCCCGATGCCGCGAGGTGGCCTTGGAGACCTCGCGCAGGATCCGGCGCAGGTCCCCGATCACGGCAGGGCGAGGTCGTGGTCGATACCGTCGAGCGCCTTGCCGCACTCGCAGTCCCGGGTCTCGGACAAGCTCGCGACGACTGCGTAGAGCAGGGAACGGAGTCTGTCGGTGTTGGCCTCGAAGGCGGCGAACACCTCCTGCTGGGTGACGGCGGCGCTGCCATCGACGCCCGCGTCGAGGTCGGTCACCAGGGCGACCGCGGTGTAGCACAGGGCGAGCTCGCGAGCCAGCACCGCCTCGGGATGGCCGGTCATGTTGACGACGTCCCAGCCCTGGGCGGCAAACCACCGCGACTCGGCGCGGGTCGAGAAGCGCGGGCCCTCGATGACGACCATGGTGCCCCCATCGGTCACCGGCCAGCCGGCGGCGACGGCCTGCTGGACCGCGGTTCGCCGACCCCGCGGGCAGTAGGGATCGGCGAACGAGACATGGACCGCTCCGGTGTCGTGGAAGGTCTGCGGCCGGTCCCTGGTGCGGTCTACGAGTTGGTCGGGTACGACAAGAGCGCCCGGGCCGAGCTCGGCCCGGAGCCCGCCCACGGCGCAGGGCGCAAGGATCTGCCGGACACCAAGGCTGCGCAACGCCCAGAGATTGGCCCGGTAGGGGATCTGATGTGGTGGGTAACGGTGGTCGCGACCGTGCCTCGGGATGAATGCGACGTTGCGCCCGCTGATCGCGCCTACCACCACCGGGTCGGACGGCTCGCCGTACGGCGTGGCGACGACGACCTCGACAGCGTTGTCGAGGAACGCATAGAACCCGGACCCCCCGATGACACCGATCGTTGCCTGGACCATGCCTGGGACCTTAGGCCGGGGTCCGCCGCCGCGCCGGGGGCTGTGCACAGGACCGCGCGGCGTCCACAATCTCAGCCGGTCGTAGCGGCGGGGGCACCGGACGTGCCACGCGAGGCTCCTGCGCCGCTCGTCGTCTTCTCCGACTTCGCAGCGGGGGCGGCGTCGGTCTTGGGCGCGGCCTTGTCGCTCTTGCCGCCAGCGCCCTTGCCCGAGTCGCCCTTGCCCGAGTCGCCCTTGCCCGAGTCGCCCTTGCCCGAGTCGCCCTTGCCCGAGTCGCCTTTGCCGCTGTCGCTCTTCGACCCATCGGTGGGCCCCTTCCCGGACCGGCTGTCGGTCTTGTAGAACCCCGAACCTTTGAACACGACGCCGACAGCCGAGTAGACCTTGCGCAGCTGCCCGCCGCACACCTGGCATTCCGACAGCGCCTTGTCGGTGAACGACTGCACGGCTTCATGCTCGTCCCCGCAGGCGGTGCACGCGTACTGGTAGGTCGGCACGGGTCCTCCTGTATTGGCACTCGCGTGCTTCGAGTGCCAATCCTACGTGAGCCGGCCGCTCCTGGCGATGCGCCCGGGTACGTCGATCCGGTCAGACTCCGGTGAGCTGGTGCAGCCGCTCGCGGGTGGTGGCCCCGTCCACCGGGCGGCCGAGGTAAAAGCCCTGGACCGTGTCGCAAGACGCTGCCGTGAGATCAGCAAGCACCTGGGCTGTTTCGACGCCTTCGGTGGTGACCGAGAACCCCAGGTTGTGGCCGAGGTCGATGACCGAGCGGACGATGGCGGCGTTGCGCGGCTCGCGGTCCATCGCGATGACGAAGGACTGGTCGATCTTGAGCTCGTGCACGGGGAGCTGTGCGAGGTAACCCAGCGAGGTCTGGCCGGCGCCGAAGTCGTCGATCGACACGTGGATGCCCGCGTCGGCCACCCGGGTCAAGGTGCTGGCCGCCCTGGCCTGGTCAGCCAGGAGCGCCGTCTCGGTGATCTCGAGCAGGGTCCGGTCCGGTGCCGTGCGGGTCTCGGCCAGCACCCGCAGCACCTCCTCGGCGAAGTCGCTGCGGCCCAGGCTCCTCGCGGACACGTTGACCGCCATCGACAGCTTGCCGGTGGGGTCCAGGCGAGGCAGGGCGGCCGCTGCGTGTCGCAGGACCCAGCGAGTCAGTGGGTCGACCAGCTCGGTCTGTTCGGCGGCGAGCAGGAAGTCGTCCGGGTAGAGCAGGCCACGCTCGGGGTGCTGCCACCGGACGAGCGCCTCGACAGCGGTCACCCGTCCGGTCCGCAGGTCGGTCTTGGGCTGGTAGCGCAGCACGAGCTGCTCATCAGCGATGGCGGCGGCGAGCTCGCCGACAAGGCGGAGGCGCGTCGCGTCGTACTGCTCATGCTCGGCACGGTGCCGGGTGACGCCCAGATGGCCGCGCTTGGCGGCGTACATCGCGACGTCGGCCTTGGTAAGCAGAGCGTCCAGTCCAGTGCTGTCCCGGCCGATGAGCACGAAACCGACGCTCGCCTCGACGGCGAGTGGGTGATCGTCGATGACGAGCGGCTCGGCGAGAAGGGACCGGATCCGGCCGAGGGCGTGCAGCGCCCCGGCCTCGGTGGCCACGTCGTGCAGCACGACCCCGATCTCGTCGCCACCGAGGCGGGCAACGGTGTCGCCATCTCGTACGTGCACCGCGAGCCGCCCGGTGAGCTCGATGAGGAGCCGGTCACCGATGGCATGTCCGAGGGTGTCGTCGACCTGCTTGAACCGGTCCAGGTCGACCATCGCGAGCGCCCCGGCGCCACGGCCGACCGCGTGGTGGG
>JAYUMN010000245.1:0-5037 GCA_043762595.1 Frankiales bacterium | reverse complement strand
CCGTCGACGTAATGCAACCGGGCCCGCTTGGCGACCGGGTAGGCAATCTCCTCGCTGCCGTCGTCCGGGACGATGACGACCTTCCGGGTCTTGTCGGTGTCGTCGATCCGGATCCGGCCGGCCACTTCAGAAATCTGGGCAACGCCCTTAGGGGTGCGGGCCTCGAACAGCTCCACCACGCGGGGCAGCCCCTGGGTGATGTCGTCACCCGCGACGCCGCCGGTGTGGAAGGTGCGCATCGTGAGCTGGGTGCCGGGCTCGCCGATCGACTGAGCGGCGATAATGCCGACCGCCTCGCCGACGTCGACGGTCTTGCCGGTGGCCAGCGAGCGGCCGTAGCAGGCCGCGCAGGTGCCGACCTTGGAGTCGCAGGTCAGCACGCAGCGGACCTTGATCTCCTCGACACCGGCGGTGATGAGCGCGCCGATGTTCACGTCACCGAGATCGGCGCCGGCCGAAAGCACGATCGCGCCATCTTTTTCGACATCGACCGCCAGGGTGCGGGCGTAGACGCTCGTCTCGACATGGCCGTCCTTGACCAGCACACCCTCGGCGTTCCTGGACCCGATCGACATGACCACACCACGCTCGGTGCCGCAGTCCTCCTCACGGATGATGACGTCCTGCGAGACGTCGACGAGGCGACGGGTGAGGTAGCCCGAGTCAGCGGTACGCAGGGCGGTGTCTGCGAGGCCCTTCCGGGCACCGTGGGTGGAGATGAAGTACTCAAGGACGGTCAGGCCCTCGCGGAAGTTGGTCTTGATCGGCCGCGGGATGATCTCACCCTTGGGGTTGGCGACGAGCCCACGCATGCCGGCGATCTGGCGGACCTGCATCATGTTCCCTCGGGCGCCGGAGTGGACCATCATCCAGACCGGGTTGTCCTTCGGGAAGTTGGCCTCCATCGCCTTGGCGACCTCGGCGGTGGCCTTGGTCCAGATCTCGATCAGCTCCTGACGACGCTCCTCGACGGTGATGACACCGCGGGCGTACTGCTTCTCGACCTTCTCGGCGTCACCCTCGTAGCGCTCGAGGATCTCGGCCTTGCCGGGGGGCGTCACGACATCCTCGATCGAGATCGTGACGCCGGACCTGGTGGCCCAGCGGAAACCGGTCTCCTTCAGGGCATCGAGCGACGCCGCGACCTGCACCTTGGGGTAGCGCTCGGCGAGGTCGTTGACGATCGCCCCAAGCTCGCGCTTGGAGATCTCGCGGTTCTCGAACGGGTAGTCGACCGGTAGGGCCTCGTTCAACAGCGCCCGGCCCAGGGTCGTCTCGACCCGGATCGCGTCGCCTTCCGCGAAATCCTCCGGGGCGACCCAATCCCGGGACGGGACGACGTCACGCAGCCGCAGCGAGACCTTGGCCTGCAGGTCCAGCTCCTTCGCGTCGTACGCCATGACCGCCTCGGCCAGGCTCGAGAACGCCCGGCCCTCGCCCGTCGCGCCGTCCTTCTGGCTGGTCAGGTAGTAGATGCCGAGCACCATGTCCTGGGTCGGGCTGGTGATCGGGCGCCCGTTGGCCGGCGACAGGATGTTGTTGCTGGACAGCATCAGAATGCGCGCCTCGGCCTGCGCCTCCGCCGACAGAGGCAGGTGCACCGCCATCTGGTCACCGTCGAAGTCGGCGTTGAACGCCGTGCAGACCAACGGGTGGATCTGGATCGCCTTGCCCTCGACCAGCTGTGGCTCGAAGGCCTGGATGCCCAGGCGGTGCAGCGTCGGCGCCCGGTTGAGCAGCACCGGGTGTTCGGTGATGACCTCCTCCAGGACGTCCCAGACGACCGGACGGGCCCGCTCGACCATCCGCTTTGCGCTTTTGATGTTCTGCGCGTGGTTCAAGTCGACCAGCCGCTTCATGACGAACGGTTTGAACAACTCGAGCGCCATCTGCTTGGGTAGGCCGCACTGGTGCAGCTTGAGCTGCGGGCCGACGACGATGACCGAGCGACCGGAGTAGTCGACCCGCTTGCCGAGCAGGTTCTGGCGGAACCGGCCCTGCTTGCCCTTCAGCATGTCCGACAACGACTTCAGCGGTCGGTTGCCCGGACCGGTGACCGGCCGGCCGCGGCGGCCGTTGTCGAACAACGCGTCGACGGCCTCCTGCAACATCCGCTTCTCATTGTTGACGATGATCTCCGGCGCACCGAGGTCGAGCAGGCGCTTGAGCCGGTTGTTGCGGTTGATGACCCGGCGATAGAGGTCATTGAGATCGGAGGTGGCGAAGCGGCCACCGTCGAGCTGCACCATCGGGCGCAGGTCCGGCGGGATAACCGGAACGCAGTCAAGGACCATGCCCATCGGGGAGTTGCGGGTGTTGAGGAACGCCGCAACCACCTTGAGCCGCTTGAGTGCGCGGACCTTCTTCTGACCCTTGCCCGAGCGGATCGTCTCACGCAACGACTCGCCCTCGGCCTCGAGGTCGAAGCCTTCGAGCAACCGCTGCAGGGCCTCGGCGCCCATGCCGCCGGTGAAGTACTCACCGAACCGGTCGCGCATCTCGCGATACAGCGTCTCATCGACGATGAGCTGCTTGGGCTCGAGCTTTTTGAAGGTGTCGAGCACCTCCTCAAGCTTGTCGAGCTCGCGCTGGGCGCGGTCACGCAGCTGGCGCAGCTCACGCTCGGCCCCCTCACGGACCTTGCGGCGCACGTCGCCCTTGGCACCCTCGGCCTCGAGCGCGGCGAGGTCGTCCTCAAGCTTTTTCTGCCGGGTCTCGGCGTCGCTGTCGCGGCGGTCCTCGATCCGTTTGCGCTCGATACCGATGCTGGCCTCAAGGGTGGCGAGGTCGCGGTGGCGGGCCTCGGTGTCCACCGTCGTGATCAGGTAGGCAGCGAAGTAGATGATCTTCTCGAGGTCCTTGGGTGCCAGGTCGAGCAGGTAGCCCAGGCGCGACGGGACACCCTTGAAGTACCAGATGTGGGTGACCGGCGCGGCGAGCTCGATGTGGCCCATCCGTTCCCGACGCACCTTGGCCCGGGTGACCTCGACGCCGCAGCGCTCGCAGATGATGCCCTTGAAGCGGACCCGCTTGTACTTGCCGCAGTAGCACTCCCAGTCGCGGGTCGGACCGAAGATCTTCTCGCAGAAGAGCCCGTCCTTCTCCGGCTTGAGGGTGCGGTAGTTGATGGTTTCGGGCTTCTTGACTTCGCCATGGCTCCACTGACGGATGTCGTCAGCAGTGGCCAGGCCGATGCGCAGCTCGTCGAAGAAGTTGACGTCGAGCACAGTGCCTTCTCTCTGGGGGTTCGTGCGCAGATCGGGGGCGCCTTCGGGCCGGCGGTACGACGGGACCGTCGTACCGCCGCTGGCCCTTAGACCTCTTCGACGGAGCTGGGCTCGCGACGGCTCAGGTCGATCCCGAGCTCCTCCGCGGCGCGGAACACATCCTCATCGGTGTCGCGCAGCTCGATGGCCATGCCGTCGCTGGACAGCACCTCCACGTTGAGGCACAGCGACTGCATCTCCTTGATGAGCACCTTGAACGACTCCGGGATGCCCGGCTCGGGGATGTTCTCGCCCTTGACGATGGCCTCGTAGACCTTCACGCGGCCGAGCACGTCATCGGACTTGATCGTCAGGAGCTCCTGCAGGGCGTACGCCGCGCCGTACGCCTGCATCGCCCAAACCTCCATCTCGCCGAACCGCTGGCCGCCGAACTGGGCCTTACCGCCCAGCGGCTGCTGCGTGATCATCGAGTAGGGGCCGGTGCTCCGCGCGTGGATCTTGTCGTCCACCAGGTGCAGCAGCTTCAGGATGTAGATGTAGCCGACGCTGACTGGCATCGGGTAAGGCTCGCCTGAGCGGCCGTCGAACAGCTGCGCCTTGCCAGTGGCACCGATCAGTTGGTCACCGTCGCGGTTGGGCTTGGTCGAGCTCAACAGGCCGATGATCTCGTCCTCGCGGGCACCATCGAAGACCGGCGTCGCGGTGTTGGTGCCCGGCGCGGCCTCGGTCGCACCGATCTCCTTGAGCCGCTTCTTCCAGTCCTCGTCCTCACCGAGCACCGTCCAGCCGGACTTGGCGATCCAGCCCAGGTGGGTCTCCAGGACCTGCCCGACGTTCATCCGGCCGGGCACCCCCAGCGGGTTGAGCACCACGTCGACGCTCGTGCCGTCGGCGAGGAACGGCATGTCCTCGACCGGCAGGATCTTGGCGATGACCCCCTTGTTGCCGTGCCGGCCAGCCAGCTTGTCACCGTTGCTGATCTTGCGCTTCTGGGCGACGTAGACCCGGACCAGCTCGTTGACACCCGGGGGGAGCTCGTCGCCGTCCTCGCGGGAGAACACCCGGACGCCGATGACCTTGCCGGACTCACCGTGCGGGACCTTCAGGCTGGTGTCACGGACCTCGCGGGCCTTCTCGCCGAAGATCGCGCGCAGCAGCCGCTCCTCCGGGGTGAGCTCGGTCTCGCCCTTGGGCGTGACCTTGCCGACCAGGACGTCGCCGGGGCTGACGTCGGCGCCGATCCGGATGATCCCGCGCTCGTCGAGGTCGGCGAGGACCTCCTCCGAGACGTTGGGGATGTCGCGGGTGATCTCCTCGGCGCCCAGCTTGGTGTCGCGGGCGTCGACCTCGTGCTCGTCGATGTGGATCGAGGTGAGCACGTCGTCCTGCACGAGGCGCTGCGACAAGATGATCGCGTCCTCGTAGTTGTGGCCCTCCCACGGCATGAACGCGACGAGGAGGTTCTTCCCGAGCGCCATCTCTGCGAGCTCGGTGCAGGGACCGTCGGCGATGACCTGGCCCTGATCGACCCGCTGGCCCTCTTCGACGATGGGCTTCTGGTTGATGCAGGTGCCCTGGTTGGACCGACGGAACTTGTTCAGCCGGTAGGTGTGGCGGGTGCCGTCGTCGTGCATGACGGTGATGTAGTCGGCGGACTGCTCCTCGACCACACCAGCCTGTACGGCGGTGATGACGTCACCGGCGTCGACAGCGGCGCGGTACTCCATGCCGGTGCCGACCAAGGGGGCCTCACTGCGCAGCAGCGGGACCGCCTGACGCATCATGTTCGATCCCATGAGCGCGCGGTTGG
>JAYUMN010000244.1:0-1895 GCA_043762595.1 Frankiales bacterium | reverse complement strand
GCCTCCCAGCCCGGCGCCGGTCTGCTTCTCTGGTCGACGTGCGACTGGTCCAAAGACGCGACCTGCTCTGGAGCTATGGGCGTCGCAATCAGCGCTGGCCGACACATCTACGACTGGGCCCTGCACCCGACCGACCCTAAAGTCAACCACCCGTGGAACGGGCGAGCGCTCCAACTCCGCTTCATCCCCAACGACAAGACCGGTGTCAGCATCCGCATCGACTGGATGCGCCTGCACGGCGCCGCCGCTCCGACCCGGATGACCTTCCAGCCCGCCCAAGCCGGAGTCCCCAACCAGGTCTTCTACGACACCGGCGTGGACCCGACCGTCAACACCGACACACACCCCGGCTGGGGCCTGCTCGGTACAACCAGCGGCAACACCATCGACCTGCCCACCGCGTCGCTGCCACCGGGGACCTACCGGGTGTATGCAACAGCCAACGGCCGGACCGGCCCCTACACCGCGCCGCTGACAATCCTGGCCCGACCGCGGGTGAGCATCGACAGTCCGAGTCCTGCCGGCGGCGCGGACTACTCGACGACCACCCGAGGCCGCCCGTGGAACTTCGCCTCCGACCTGAGCAGTTTCGGACGACACGCGAACATCTGCAACGCCCGCATCTCCAGCGGAGTGCTGGCCGCCAACAACTGCGGGCCAGAGATCAACAATCCCTACCTGTTTCTGCCGAACCCGACCCCCATCGATGGCAATACCTGGCACCGCCTCACGATCCGGCTTCGCTATGACGGACCCTTCGGTCTCACCGGCGGACCCACCGGCGGTAGCGTCGCCCGGCTAATCTGGTACGTGAAAAGTAACCCAGCGGCCGACCAGAACATCGACGATCTCGTCGTCTACCCCGGCTGGCAGACCATTACCGTCGATCTCAAAACCAACCCGGCAAGCGACATCACCGACCCATCGCAGGCATTGACGCGGATCGGCTGGGCCGGGCAGACCATCACGTCGCTGCGCCTCGACCCCAACGAGGACCAGAGCAACCGCAACTTCTACATCGACCGCGTCCAACTTTCACGCGATGCCGCCAGCAGCGGCGGGGCGTACGACGTCCGCTTCCGAGAGACCTCGGGCCTAGGTGGCAACGCCCGTGTCTACCTCGGGACCAGCGCGACGGACACGGCCGGTGTCCCGGTTGCAGGTCCCTTCTCGACGGCGCCCGGAGAGAACACCGCCCGGATTACCCTGCCGACGGGCACCCCGACCGGTGCGTACTGGCCTTACGTCGTGCTCACCGGTCCCTCGGGCACCGTGTCCGTGCACGCCAGCGCACCCGTCGTCATGTCCCGCTGAGCGCGTTCTTCCCTAGCAAGACGCTCTACTCTCGCCGCAACTCCGCCGCCAGTCCCGGCGGCCGGCTGACTGACAGCGGCGGTAAGCGCGGGCCATCAGCCGGATGTGCCCGACGCTGCGTCTGCCTTGGCGAGGTGTAACCACTCACCTGGTTCTGGGCGCTTGAACAGCGTGGCGTCTTGCTCATGGTCTGAAGTTCCGTGGACTAAATGTGGTCCGGTCGTATCTGGGGTCGGGTGTCAATGGCCAAGTCGCGGTCCCCGCTGGTGGCCAACAAAAGTCCCCACCTCGCGTGAGTGGTGAGGGCTTCGAGAGGTGGCCTCCTGAGGTGCTGCGGGCTTCGCGCATCCGGTAGCTCTCGCCGCTGGTCGCGACGACGTTGTTGTGGTGCAGGAGCCGGTCCAGGAGGCTGACGGCGGTGCTGTGCTCGGGTAGGAACCGGCCCCAGTCCTCGAACGCCCAGTGGCTGGCGATGGCCAGGCTTCGGCGTTCGTAGGCGGCGGCGACGAATCGGAACAGCAGTTGGCTGCCGGTGCTGTCCAGCGGGGCGAAGCCGACCTCGTCGCAGATGATGAGCTCGT
>JAYUMN010000243.1:0-5939 GCA_043762595.1 Frankiales bacterium | reverse complement strand
CCGTTCGATCTCGTCTCGACCCCGATGGTCTGCGAGCACTGCGCGTCGGGCTGCGCGCTGCGCACCGACCACCGTCGCGGCAAGGTCCTGCGCCGGCTCGCCGGTGACGACCCACAGGTCAATGAGGAGTGGAACTGCGACAAGGGTCGCTGGGCCTTCACCTACGCGACGCAGGCCGACCGGATCACCGCCCCGCTGGTCCGCGACGACGACACCGGCCGGCTGCGCCCGGCGTCCTGGACCGAGGCGCTCGACCGCGCCGCCCGGGGTCTGGCCGACGCGGCCCGCAGCGGCGGCGTCGGGGTGCTGCCCGGCGGCCGGCTGACCGTCGAGGACGCTTACGCCTACGCCAAGTTCGCCCGGGTCGCGCTCGGCACCCACGACATCGACAGCCGGGTCCGCCCCGGCAGCGACGAGGAGCTCGACTTCCTCGCCAGCAACGTCGCCGGCCGCTACCTCGAGACGACGTACGCCGATCTGGAGCAGGCACCGGCGGTCCTGCTCGCCGGCTTCGAGCCCGAGGAGGAGTCGCCGATCGTCTTTCTGCGGCTGCGCAAGGCCGCGCGCAAGCACGGCACCAGGGTGTTCACGCTCGCGCCATTCTGCTCGCCGGGGGCGACCAAGACCGGCGCGACGTTGCTGCAGACCGCGCCCGGGGCCGAGGCGTCGGCACTCACCGCCCTCATCTCGGGCGACGACGCAGCGGCCGCCGCGCTGCGCCTGCCCGGCGCCGTCATCCTCGTGGGGGAGCGGCTCGCCGCGGTCCCCGGCGCGCTCTCCGCCGCCGCCCGGCTCGCCGCCGCGTCCGGCGCCAAGCTCGCCTGGATCCCCCGCCGGGCCGGCGAACGCGGCGCGGTCGACGCCGGCGCACTCCCGACTCTGCTGCCTGGGGGTCGGCTCGTCGCCGACGCCGGGGCTGTCGAGGCGGTCTGGGGCGCGCTGCCGATCGGTCGCGGCCGCGACCTCACCGGCATCCTTACCGCAGTCAAGGCGGGCGAACTCAAGGGTCTGCTGATCGGTGGGGTGGACCCGGCCGACTGCCCGGACCCGCTGCTCGCACTCGACGCGCTCGACGCTGCCGAGTTCATCGTCAGCCTCGAGCTACGCCGCTCGCCGGTCACCGATCGGGCCGACGTCGTCCTGCCGGTCGCGGCGGCGGTCGAAAAATCCGGCACCTACCTCGACTGGGAGGGCCGGGCTCGCCCGTTCGAGCATGTCCTTCGCACCACCGGCGCGCTGCCCGACGGCCGGGTGTTGCATACCCTGGCCGATGAGATGGACATCGCCCTCGGTCTGCCCGACGTCGCCGCCGCCCGCGCCGAGATCAGCCGGCTCGGCGTCGCCGACGTCCGCCCCGCCGCCCCGAGCACGGCCGGCGTTGCGGCGGCCGAGCCGCGGGCCGGCGAGGCGCTGCTCGCTACCTGGCACTGGCTGCTGGACGATGGTTCGCTGCAGGACGGCGAGCCACATTTGGCCGGCACCGCCAAGAAGGCCCGCCTGCACCTGTCGCCCGCGACGGCCGCCGAGCTCGGCGCGCAGGAGGGCGACCCCGTGACGGTGAGTACCGACCGCGGGAGCATCGTGCTGCCACTTGTGCTCGCCGACCTGCCGGCTCGGGTTGTCTGGCTGCCCACCCGTTCGCCCGACGCCGCCGTGCGTCGCGACCTGGCCGCTGCCCCCGGCGACGTCGTACGCCTGTCCAGGGGGACCCGCCTGTGATGGTGGCGGACGCGCAGACCCAACTGCCGCTGACGAGCTTCGGTCACGAACCGATCTGGATCACCGTCGGCAAGGCGTTGTTCGTGTTCGTGCTGCTCGTCGTCATGACGCTGCTGGCGATCTGGGGTGAGCGGCGGATCGTCGCCCGGATGCAGCAGCGGGCCGGCCCCAACCGGGTCGGGCCGTTCGGGGTCGCTCAGGGCCTGGCCGACGGGATCAAGCTGGCGCTCAAGGAGGAAATCATCCCGGCGCTCGCCGACAAGCCGGTCTACGTGCTCGCCCCGGTTCTGTCGGCGGTCCCGGCGTTCCTGGCGTTCTCGGTCATCCCGTTCGGCCCGTCGGTGTCGATCGCGGGCCACCGCACCGCCCTGCAGCTCACCGACCTGCCGGTCGGGGTGCTGTTCATCCTGTGCTGCTCCTCCCTCGGGGTGTTCGGGATCGTGTTGGCCGGCTGGAGCTCCGGCTCGACGTACCCGTTGCTCGGAGGGCTCCGCAGCGCCGCACAGGTCATCTCCTACGAGGTGGCGATGGGCCTGTCGTTCGTCGCCGTCTTCCTGTACGCCGGGTCGCTGTCGACCAGCGAGATCGTGGCCGCCCAGCAGTCGCGGTGGTTTCTCCTCACGTTGCCGGTGTCCTTCGTCATCTATGTCATCGCGATGGTCGGCGAGACCAACCGGGCGCCGTTCGACCTGCCGGAGGCCGAGAGCGAGCTGGTTGGCGGCTTCCATACCGAGTACAGCTCGCTGAAGTTCGCGATGTTTTTCCTGGCCGAATACATCAACATGGTCACCGTCTCGGCGCTGTGCGTGACGATGTTCCTCGGCGGCTGGCGGGCGCCCTTCCCATTCTCCCGGATCGAGTTCCTGAGCACCGGGTTCTTCCCGTTGTTCTGGTTCCTGGCCAAGGTCGTGTTGTTCATCTTCTTCTTCATCTGGCTGCGCGGCACGCTGCCGCGGATGCGCTACGACCAGTTCATGAAGCTCGGCTGGAAGATCCTCATCCCGGTCAGCCTGATCTGGATATTGCTCGTTGCCGCCATTCGCACCCTGACCACCGAGGTGCCCTCGACGCAGACCCGACTCACCTACATCGGCATCGCGGTGGTCGTGCTGTTCGCGATCTTCTTTGCGATCCCGCAGTCCGAGCCGGCGACCGACGAACAGCTCGAAGCCGACAATGGGCTCGCGGCCGTCGCCGACGGCGGGTTCCCGCTGCCGCCGCTGGACCTCGTGGTTCCGCCGACCCCCCGCTCGCTGCAGTCGGCGAGCATCGCAGTGGCCCCCGCCGCCGCGCCGACGACGCAGGACGAGGTAGTCCGTGGCTAGTCTGTTCGACCCCGTGAAGGGCTTCGGGGTCACCTTCGCGACCATGTTCAAAAAAGTGACAACCGAGGAGTACCCCGAGCAGGTCCGGTCCGTGCCGCCGCGTTACCACGGGCGGCACGTCCTCAACCGGCACCCCGACGGGCTGGAAAAGTGCATCGGCTGCGAGTTGTGTGCCTGGGCCTGCCCGGCCGACGCGATCTATGTCGAGGGCGCCGACAACACCGACGAGCGACGCTTCTCACCGGGTGAGCGCTA
The DNA here is from genome assembly GCA_043762595.1 of Frankiales bacterium. Taxonomy (GTDB): domain Bacteria; phylum Actinomycetota; class Actinomycetes; order Mycobacteriales; family SCTD01; genus JAYSQK01. The sequence continues at coordinate 2,640 of JAYUMN010000243.1, read as the reverse complement.
CGCCGCCGTTTATCAGATCAACTACCTGCGGTGCATCTTCTGCGGCCTGTGTATCGAGGCCTGCCCGACCCGGTCGCTCACCATGACCAACGACTACGAGCTGGCCGACGACAGCCGGCAGAGCTTGATCTTCACCAAGGACCAGCTGCTCTCCGAGCTGCTCCCCGGCATGGAACAGCCGCCGCACCCCAGGCGATTGGGCACCACCGACACCGACTACTACGTCGGCAAAGGGTGAGGGCATGACCCCCGCGCTGCTCGCCGCGTCCGACACCGGTGAGGTCATCGGCTTCTGGGTGCTCGCGCCGCTGGCCGTCATCGCCGCGACCGCGATGGTGTTCGCCAAGAACACCGTCCACGCAGCGCTGTTCCTTGCCGGGGTGATGCTCTCCTTCGCCGGTCTCTACGCACTGCAGGATGCGCCGTTCCTGGCCGCTGTGCAGGTCATCGTCTACACCGGCGCGATCCTGATGTTGTTTCTGTTCGTGCTGATGCTCGTCGGCGTCGACTCGAGCGACTCGCTCGTTGAGACGCTCCGGGGCCAGCGGGTGGCGGCTTTCGTGGTCGGCTTGGGCTTCGCCGGGCTGCTCATCGGCGCGATCGGCGGTGCGGTCTCCGGGCGTGGCGTGGGGCTCGCCCAGGCCAACGAGGAGGGCAACGTCGTCGGCATCGCGCGCCTGCTGTTCACCAAATATGTCTTTGCCTTCGAGACCACCAGCGCCCTGTTGATCACCGCGGCGCTCGGCGCGATGGTGCTCGCGCACAAGGAGCGGATCGTCCCGCGGTCGACGCAGAAGCAGCTCTCCCGGGCCCGCTTCACGAGCGACCATCCGTTCCCGTTGCCGGGCCCGGGTGTCTTCGCCACGCACGACTCGATCGCCAGCGGCGCCCTGCTGCCGGATGGCACGGTCGCCCCGAACAGCCTCGCGCCGACGCTGCGCGATCAGGACGAGGCGCAGGAGACGGTGCGGTCGTGAACCCGAGCGCGTATCTGTTCCTGGCCGCCCTGCTGTTCACGATCGGTGCGCTCGGTGTGCTGCTGCGCCGCAACGCCATCTTGGTGTTCATGTGTGTGGAGCTGATGCTCAACTCTGTCAACCTGACGCTGGTCACCTTCAGTCGACAGAAGGGCACGCTGGACGGCCAGGTCATGGCCTTCTTCGTGATGGTGGTGGCCGCTTCGGAGGTCGTCGTCGGGCTTGCGATCATTATGAGCATCTTCCGCACCCGGCGGTCGGCGTCGGTCGACGACGCCAACCTGCTCAAGTACTAGACCTGCCCCTGCGCGGCCCTCTGCTCCGGGTCGTGCTCCGCCGCACGAGACGAGGACGACGCGTGCCCCGCACCCCCCGACGAGCGACGGCATGACCGCGCTGCTCGCCGCCGAGCCAGGCCGCTACGTTGGCGCCACCGGCAGCCTGTCGATCCTGTGGCTGCTCCTGGCGCTGCCAGCGGTCGGCGCCGCGGTGCTGCTGCTCGGTGGCCGCCGGACCAACGGTTGGGGGCCACTGTTCGCCTGCGCGACCACGGGTGCGGCGTTCGTCTTCGCGCTTGTGGAGTTCTTCGCGCTGAAAGGACAGCACGCCCGTTCGGTCGACCTGCACCTGTTCTCCTGGATCCCGGTCGCCGGTTTCCAGGTCGACGCCGGGTTGCTGTTCGACCCCCTCTCGGCGACGTTTGTGCTGCTCATCACCGGCGTCGGCTTCCTCATCCACGTCTATTCGCTGGGTTATCTGGAGCACGACCCCCGCAAGCGGGTCTTCTTCGCCTACCTCAACCTGTTCATCGCGGCGATGCTGCTGCTGGTACTGGGGGACAGCTACCTTGCGCTCTACGTTGGCTGGGAGGGCGTCGGCCTCGCGTCCTACCTGCTCATCGCCTTCTGGTTCTTCAAGCCGGCGGCGGCCACCGCGGCCAAGAAGGCGTTCATCGCCAACCGGGTCGGTGATGTCGGGCTGTCGCTGGCCATCATGGTGATGTTCACGACGCTCGGGACCACCTCCTTCGCCGGCGTCTTCGGCGCTGCTGGCGCGCTCACCGGAGCCACGGCCACCGCGATCGGCTTGCTGCTGCTGCTCGGGGCCTGCGGGAAGTCCGGACAGTTCCCGCTGCAGACCTGGCTGCCCGACGCGATGGAGGGCCCGACCCCGGTCTCGGCCCTGATTCACGCCGCCACGATGGTCACCGCCGGCGTGTACCTGATCGCCCGGTCGACGCCAGTGTTCGACATGTCACCCGATGCCCGGACCGTCGTCACAATCATCGGCGCCGTCACCCTGGTCATCGGCTGCGTCATCGGCTGCGCCTATGACGACATCAAGAAGGTGCTGGCCTATTCGACGGTCAGCCAGATCGGCTACATGTTCCTGGCCGTCGGCATCAAAGGCGCCGGGGCGATCGCGATCCTGCACCTGCTGACCCACGGCTTTTTCAAGGCCTGCATGTTCCTTTCGGCCGGCTCGGTGATGCACGGTATGCGCGACCAGGTGGACATGCGCCGGTTCGGGGCGCTGCGCAAGGTCATGCCGGTGACCTTCGGCTGCTTCCTCACCGGCTATCTCGCCATCATCGGGTTGCCGCCGTTCGCTGGGTTCTTCTCCAAGGACAAGATCATCGAGGCGGCGTACGACAAGGGCGGGA
>JAYUMN010000242.1:0-6701 GCA_043762595.1 Frankiales bacterium | reverse complement strand
CTGGCCCGCGACGAGCTGTCACCGTTTCGACCGCAACCAACCCCGGAGGCCTCGTGCCGACCCGTCCCGCTCGGTACCGCGCGAGGACCGCGCTGACGGCGCTGACCGGGCTCCTGGGCGGGCTCGCGGTGACGGTCGCGGGGGCGTCGCACGCGCTGGCCGAAGAGATCTACGACCGGCCGGCCGACGGTGTCTTCAGCATCGAGGGGCATGGCTGGGGGCACGGCCACGGGCTGTCCCAGTGGGGCGCCCAGGGGGCGGCCTCGCTCGGCCGGACCGCCGACCAGATCACCGCGACCTACTATCCCGGCACCGCACGGGCGGTGCTCGCTCCCGCCCCGATCAGGGTGCTGCTGCAGGGTGACGACGGCGGTGACACGACGGTTGCCGCCGGCACCGGCCTCACCGTGACCGACCTTGCCGGCAGCGGCGGCTCCACGCTGCCCGCCGGCCCGACCCGCTGGCGGGCCACGGCCGCCGCCGACGGGCTCCACCTCGCCGCGTTGACGGGCAGCACCTGGGCGCCGTACGGCTTCGGCGGCAAGATGATCTTTGCCGGGCCGCTGCGATTCGCCGGCCCGAGCACGGTCCAGCTGGTCTACCCGGACGGATCGTCGCGGGACTACCGTGGGGCCGTCCAGGCCACCCGGTCCGGCGCCAGCGGCCTAGTCAGTGTCGACGTGTTGGACCTCGAGGACTACCTGCTCGGGGTGGTCCCGCGCGAGTCGTCCTCGTCGTGGCAGCCGGCAGCCTTGCAAGCGCAGGCAATCGCGGCCCGTTCCTACAGTGCCTACCAGCGGGCGCACAGCACCGGCGCCTGGGACATCTGCGACACCACGCAGTGCCAGGTCTTCGGCGGCAGCGCGCTCCACCCGGTCGCCGGCGGCACGATCGCCCTCGAACCCGCCTCGACGACCGATGCCGTCCACGCCACGACCGGGGTCGTCCGGACCTTCGGCGGCGCGCCGGTCTTCGCCGAGTTCTCCAGCAGCAATGGCGGCTGGTCCACCGACGGTGGCTCGCCCTACCTGCAGGCGGCCCGTGACGACTGGGACGGCGCGGTCGCCAACACGGTGCATTCGTGGACCGCGACGCTGGCCGTCGGCGACCTCGAGCGGCGCTACCCGGCGGTCGGCCACCTGCTGCGGATGCGGGTAACCCGGCGCGACGGCAACGGCGAATGGGGCGGGCGGGTCAAACAGGTCGTCCTGGAGGGCAGCTCCCCCTCGGGCGCCGGGACAAGCGTCGTGGCCACCGGCATCGGCGTCTACAACGCCCACACCTGGCCGGCTTCCGGCGACGGGCTTCGCTCGAGCTGGTGGCATGTTGTCGCCTCGACGATCGCCAGCCGCGTCGTGGCGCAGTCGGTCGCGCCCCGGCTGGTCCTCGCGCCGGGCCTGCCGACCGGTCGGCTCACCGTCTCGCTCAGGAACACCGGCACGACGCCGTGGCCGGTCCCGGGCCTGCACCTCGCCGTGTCGAGTCCACCCGGCGAGGCTGATCCGCTTGCCGGTGGGAGCACCCGCCCAGGGGTGTTCGTCGGCAATCCCGGCCGGCCCGGGGCGAGCGACATCGCGCCGGGGGAGGACGCCGAGTTCGCCGTCACCCTCGACGCCACGGGGGTTCGGCCAGGCCTGCAGGGTCGCGCCTACCGGCTGCGGAGTGACTCGGGCCCGCTGTTCGGCAGCACGGTCTCCTGGCGGATCCCGGTCGTCGCCGCCGTGCTGACCGCCGAGTCGGCCGGACCACTTGCCGGTGGCCGGACCGTGGTCGTCCCTGTTCGGGGCAGCACCACCGTCCGGCTGACGGTCCGGAACACGGGCAATCTCAGTTGGCCGGCCGGCGCCGCCTCACCGGTGCGGCTCGGCACCAGCGGTCCGCGCGACCGCACCAGCCCGTCGGATGGCCCGGACTGGCCGTCGGGCTCCCGGTCCGGCCGGCTCGCGGCGGCCGTGGCGCCGGGGGAGATCGGCAGCTTCGATTTCGTGCTGCACGGAGCGGGCCGCCCGGCCGGGGTCACCACGGAGTCGTTCGAGCCGACCTGGGACGGTCAGGGATATCTCGGTGGCGCGACCACGCTGACCGTGGTCCGGGTCGACCCCTCGCGAGCGCACCTCGCGGCCGTCGCGACGGCGCCGCCGGCCGCGCTGCGGCTGCCGACCGGCCCGCCGATGACGGCCACGTTCGTCGTCCGCCTTCGCAACCTGGGGGGCGTCGCCTGGGCCGTCGGGCGGGAGGCACTGACCTCCGGTTCAGCGTCACCGTTCGCGACGGCCGCGTGGTCAACCTCCTCGCGACCGCCGGCGCTCGCCGGCAACATCAGCCGGCCCGGGACCCGGGCGGTCCGGCCCGGCGAGGTAGGGGAGTGGCTGGTGCCGGTCTCGGCGTTCCGCCAGGCCGTCGGCACCCGGTCACTGGTGCTGCGACCTGTCGGCGGCGGTCCTTCGGTCAGAACCTCGATCACCGTCACCGCTGCCAGGTTCGCCGGTGTCCTCGTCGCAGTGCATCCTGTGGTCAAGGTGTCCGCGACGGGTGCGGCCACGAGCTGGTTCGAGGTGCGGAACACCGGCAACGTCGGCTGGCCGGTTCGCGGCGCGGTGCGTTCGATGGCGCTCGCCAGCGCAGGGTCACCGTCGCGCGCGGCCGGCTGGATCACCTCGGCCCGGCCCGGTCCGACGACCAACTCCAGCTCGCCGGGCGCCCGGCAGGTGGCGCCGGGCCAGGTCGCCCGCTTCTCGGTCGTCCTGGCCGGTAACCGCCGCACGACGCCCAATGCCGCCGGAGAGCCGTTCGATGTCGTCTGGGAGGGCTGGGCACGGTTGGGACTGCGGGCCGTCCTGCGTTATGTCCTGGGCTGACGAGACACCCCGGCGGGGTCTGGCTTCCCCACACCGTTCACCCCCCGCAGGGGCTCAGATGCTGTGAACCCCAGTCGACAAGCGCGGCCACGCTCGTACTCGCGGCCGCGCTCGCGCTGCAGCAGGCTCCCGCGTCCGCCGCCAGCCGCCATGCGCGCCCGCCGACTGACAGCGTCCTCGGCCGGGTAGACGCCGCCCCGACGGCCCAGCACCCACCGGGCCGCCCAGGCATGCCCTGACCCGCTGTGTGGGCGCTGTCGTCTCGGGGTGCCGGGGGTGGCCGAGCGAATGGCTGGCCGGGCACCGGGGTGGCCGGGCGGGCCGCCGCTATCGTCTCGCCGGTGCGGACGCGGCGAGTTCCCAGCGGGTGAGTCGACTCGGGCTGCTGTGCGGTGTCGCCGGACCGGTCGCCACCGTCACGGCGTACGCGGTGGCGGGAGCCCGGACGCCGGGTCATCACCTGCTAACGCAGTCGCTGTCGCAGCTGTCGCGGCTCGGCGCGCCGGCGCGGCCGCTCGCTGTCGGCGGGCTGCTCGCGATCGGCGTCGCGCTGCTCGGCGCCGCACCGGTGCTGGCCCCGCGGGCCCGGCCGGCCATGGTCGCCGCCGGTCTGGCTGCGCTGGGGGCGGCGGTGTTCCCGCTGGACGGCAGCCGCGAGGCGTTCCGGGTGCACGCGGGGTGGGTAGTGCTGGGGTATGTCGCGCTCGGCCTCGTGCCCGTGCTGCATGAGCGCCGCCCCACGTCGTACGCCGTGACCGGGGTCGCTGGCGCCGCCCTTGTGCTCACCTTGTCGCCGGCGGTGTCCGGCGTCGCGCAACGGGTCGGGCTGATCGTGCTGCTCGGCTGGCTGTTCGCGACCTGCGCCCGGGGGCAGGCCCGGCGCTAGCGTCAGGCGGCATGCGGGTCGGGTTCGTGCTCGAGCAGTGCCTGTCGCCCGTGCCGGGCGGCACTGGCCGTTACAGCCGCGAGCTCGCCGGGGCACTCGCCCGCACCGCCCCAGCCGGCGCCGAGGTCCGCGGGGTCACCGCCGCGCACCGGGCCAGGGTCAACCTGCCGGGCGTCGCGGAGCGTCGGCTACCGATGCCCCGTCGCGCACTGGTCGCCGCCTGGGAGCGCGGCGCACACCCGCGGGTCCCCGGCGACATCGTCCACGCGCCAACCCCGCTGGCGCCCATGCGGGGACGGCAGCCGCTTGTGGTGACCGTGCATGACGCCGTCCCATGGACCCATCCGGACACGCTCACCCCGCGCGGGGTCGCCTGGCACCGCGCGGCGGTCGCCCGGGCCGCCCTGACCGCCGATCTGCTCGTCGTCCCCACCCGGGCGGTTGCCGACGAGCTGGCTCGGCACATCGCGGTGGCCGCGCCGGTCCAGGTGGTGGGCGAGGGCGTGAGCCGCGAGCTGGCGCTGCCGCTCGACGCCGACGAACGGGCCACCCGGCTCGACCTGCCGGAGCGCTTTCTGCTCACGGTGGCCACCCTGGAACCCCGCAAGGGCCTGGCCGAGCTCGTCCGGGTCCTGGCCGACCCGGCGGCGCCGCGGCTGCCGCTGCTGTGCGTTGGCCAGCCCGGCTGGGGCGGCCAGGGCGGCGCGGCGCTGGACGTCGAGGCACTGGGCGCCTCGCTCGGCGTCGAGGTCCGGCTGCTGGGCCGGGTGCCCGACCCCGACCTGGCCGTCCTGCTGCACCGGGCCACCGCCCTGGTCGTCCCGAGCCGCGCCGAGGGCTTCGGGCTGCCGCTGCTGGAGGGGATGGCCGCCGGGACGCCGGTGCTGACGACGGACGTGGCTGCCCTGGTCGAGGTGGCCGGTGGCGCCGCGTTGCACGCCCCCTTGCACGCGCTGCTCGACGGGCTCGTCTCGGTTGTCACCGATAACGGGTTGCGGGCCCGGCTGTGTGAGGCAGGGCCCATCCGTGCCGCGGCGTACAGCTGGGAGGGCGCAGCCAGGACGCTTTGGCAGGCCTACGCCGCGCTGGTCGCTGCCGGCCCGGTCGGTCGGTGCGCGGAGGCGGCACGGCGTAGGCTGGACTCGAGCTCGTGACACCGAAGATCCGCAGCTCAGCTGCATCACAAGGAGTCGTCCTGTCCGGCACTGTGGCCTCTGCGCCCGGCCCGCGCGTCCTCGTCGACGCCACTGCCGTGCCCGCCGACCGGGGCGGGGTGGGCCGCTACGTGGACGGCCTGGTCGCGGCGCTCGCCGAAGCCGGCGCCGATTTTGCCTTGGTCTGCCAGCGCGCCGACGCCGAGCGGTACGGCCGGATGGCCCCGCACGCGCAGGTCGTCGCGGGTCCCGCCGCGATCGCCCATCGCCCGGCCCGGCTGGCCTGGGAGCAGACCGGCCTGCCGCTGGTCGCCCAGCAGGTCGGTGCCCAGGTCGTGCACTCGCCGCATTACACGATGCCGCTGCGGGCCGGTCGTCCCGTCGTCGTCACGATCCACGACGCGACCTTCTTCACCGAGCCCGACCTGCACACCTCGGTCAAGGGCACGTTCTTCCGTAGCGCCACTCGCACCGCTCTGCGCCGCAGCACCCGGATCATCACCCCAAGCAAGGCCACCCGCGACGAGGTCGTCCGCGTCCTCGACGCAGACTCGACGGTCATCGACGTCGCCTATCACGGGGTCGACCAGACCACCTTCCGTCTGCCGTCGGCTGATGAGAAGGCCCGGGTGCAGGCCCGCCTGGGCCTTTCGGGGCAGACCTACATCGCCTTTCTGGGCATGCTCGAGCCGCGAAAGAACGTGCCCGGTCTCATCCGCGGCTGGGTCCAGGCCTGTCAGAGCCGGCAGGACCCCCCGGCCCTGGTTCTGGCCGGTGGCTCCGGCTGGGACGACACCGTCGACCTGGCCGTCGCGGAGGTCCCGGCCCACCTGCGGGTGATGCGGCCCGGTTATCTCCGCTTCACCGACCTACCCGGCTTCCTCGGCGGCGCCACCGTCGTCGCTTACCCATCTCACGGCGAGGGCTTCGGCCTGCCCGTGCTGGAGGCGATGGCCTGCGGCGCGCCGGTCCTCACCACCCCGCGGCTGTCGTTGCCCGAGGTCGGTGGCGACGCCGTCGCCTACACCGAGCCCGACCCGGCCTCGATCAGCGCCGGCCTGAGCGCGCTGCTCGACGACCCGGCCCGGCGCGCGCAGCTCGCCGTCGCCGGCCATGAGCGTTCGCTCGAGTTCACCTGGGCGGCCAGTGCCGAGGCGCACCTCGCCAGCTACGCCCGGGCCGCCAGCTCGTGAATCCCCGACCCGTCCGGGTCGTCGTGGTCACCTATTCTCCCGGACCTGCACTGGGGAGTTTCCTGCACTCGTTGACGTCGGCCATCACCGGGACGGCGTACGACGTGGTGCTTGCCGACAACGGCTCCACCGACGGCAGTGTCGAGCTGGCCGAGGGGCCGGGCGTCGGGCTCCTGCGGACCGGCGGCAACCTGGGCTACGGCAAGGCTGCCAACCTCGGCGCATCAGGGGCGCGGGGCGACTGGCTGGTGGTCGCGAACCCGGACGTGGAATGGGCCCCTGGTTCGCTAGATGAGCTGCTCGCCGCCGCGACCCGCTGGCCGGCTGCCGGGTGCCTCGGCCCAGCGATCCGCACGCCGGACGACCGGCTTTACCCATCGGCGCGGGCCTTTCCCTCGCTCGGCCGGGGCATCGGCCATGCGATGTTCGGCTGGTGGTGGCCGGGCAACCCGTGGACCCGGTCCTACCGGGCTGAGGCGGGCGATCCGGTCGAGGGCGCCACCGGTTGGCTGTCGGGTTCGTGCATGCTGCTTCGACGTACCGCCTTCGAGCAGGTGGGCGGCTTCGACCCGACGTACTTCATGTACTGCGAGGACATGGACCTGTGCCG
>JAYUMN010000241.1:0-2771 GCA_043762595.1 Frankiales bacterium | reverse complement strand
CTGCGCGAGCCAGACGGGTCGTACTGGACCGGGCTGGTCTTCGACGAGGGCGTCCGCTGGCCGGTGGAGCGGTCCTCGTGGACCTCGGCCGCGATCGTGCTCGCCGCTGACGCGCTCGCCGGCGGCCCGACGCTGGCCATGTTCGCCGGTGCCGACCTGCCGACCGGCGCGCTGCTCAGTGCGGACGTGTGTCAGACCGATGGAGCCCGCTGCGCGGACACCATCCGCCGTTGATGCTCAGACCATCACCGCGGCGGGCGGGCACAGGCCGGCCAGCGGATCGGCCACCCCCGCCACCGCAATTGGACCGCAGACGCTGAGCTCGAGGCGGGCCTCCACGATGACGTCGACGGCCCAGTCCTGCTGCGGGGCGAGTGGGCTCAGTGCGACCGACCCGCCACCCGCCGCCAGCAGGGCGGCCCGCAGCAGTGCCTGCCCTTCGGCAGCGGATCCGGCGCTCAACACCCGCACGAGCGTGCGAGATGCACCGCTGAAGACCAGCGCGCAACCGCGGTCGGCGACCAGCCAGCTACCACCCTCGGCCAGCACGAAGGCGATGTCGTCGGCCAGGTGTGCCACGCCCACCCGATCGGCGTCCCGTCCGAGGTCGCCGGCCCGGACCCCGGAGCGGTCGCCCAGCAAGGTCGGGTCGACGACCCCGTTGCCGTTGAGGGCCGGCAGCAGCCGGAACCCGGCCCGCGCATATGCGCGCAGCGCCCGGGCGTCCCGCGACGAACAGAAGGTGCGCACCCCGCCGGCGGGGGCGCTCTGCAAGGCCGCGTCGAGCAGCGCCCGGCCGGTCCCGGCGCTCTGCGCGCCCGGCTCGACCACGAGCAGGGCCAGCTGCCACAGCGCGCCCCGCACCGACGACAGGGCGACCCCGGACAGCACGCCTTGCCCGTCGTACGCGCCGAGGGCCGAACCGGTGCGGTGCAGATAGTGGTGCTGCGCGGTGTGGTGAGCGGTGTCCTGCTCGTTCGGCGGCTCGCTGGGGCGGCCCAGGCGCACCGACAGGTCGTCGAAGCTGCGGACCGCGAGCAGGTGGACGAGGTTCACCTCGGCTTCGCCCAGCGGCCGGATCGTCACCACGGCGACGGCGTACGACGGAGCACGCGAAGCGAACCCTGGTCGGAGACCGGCTCGAAGGCGCCGCTGCCCTGCGCCCGGCAGACCACGTTCCACGGCGGACGGCCGCCGTCTGCCGGATCGGGGAAGACGTCGTGGACCGCGAGCAGACCACCGGCGACCAGATGTGGGGCGAAGGCTGCGTAGTCGTGCTGGGCGACCTGCTCGGTGTGGTTGCCGTCCAGGAACAGCAGAGCAAGCGGGCCGGACCACCAGCCGGCGACCTGCTGGGTGGTTGCGACCAGGACGCTGACTGCCTCGTCCAGACCAGCGTCCCAGAGCGTGCGACGCAGCGTCGGGAGCGTCTCCAGGTGACCGGTGTGCGGATCGACGAGCGAGCTGTCGTGCCACTGCCAGCCGGGCTGGTTCTCCTCTGAACCGCGGTGGTGGTCCAGCGTGACGACATGCGCGCCGACCTGCTGGGCAGCCGCGCCCAGATGCACCGTCGATCGTCCGCAGTAGGTCCCTATCTCCAGCCACAGGCCGGGGCCGGCGAGCAACGCCGCCTCGTGCAACGCCGCTGCCTCGTCGTCGGGCAGGAAGCCCTTGGTGCGGCGGGCGACGTCGAGCAGGGCGGCGGGGACGGGCATGCGGCGGGGCTCCACGGGTAGGGTCGGGGCGTCGGAGGGGAGTATCCCCGCAGCGCCGCGGTCGTCAGCACGGTCCTCCCGGGGACCCGGACGCGGTGTGGCCCGCAGGGGCCGGGAGAGACCTCCGGTCGGACTGTCCTGTCCTGACCGGAGGAGCGCCTGTGCTCAACATCCAACTCACCACCTGGCTCGCCACGCTCGGGGGCCTGGTCGCCATCCTCGGCGTCGACCAGTGGGTCGCGCACCGCAAGGGCGAGCACGAGTTCTCCGTCGGTGAGGCCACTCGCTGGGTGCTGCTCTACATCGGGTTGGCGGTGGCCTTCGGGGCCGGCCTGTGGCGCGTCGCCGGCCAGCGGGCCGGTGCGGAGTTCTTTGCTGGCTACCTCACCGAGTACTCGCTCAGCGTGGACAATTTGTTTGTCTTCGTCATCATCATGTCGAGCTTCGCGGTGCCACGGGTGTACCAGCACAAGGTGCTGCTGTTCGGCATCGCCCTCGCCCTCGTGCTGCGCGGCGCCTTCATCGCGATCGGTGCGGCCGCGATCAACCAGTTCGTCTGGGTGTTCTTCCTGTTCGGCGGCTTCTTGGTCTACACCGCCTACCGGCTCGCGGTGGCGCAGGGGCACGACGAGCCGCGGGAGCGCAGGAGCCGGCTGGCCGAGGTGCTGGGTCGGGTCCTGCCGTCCACCGACAGCTACGACGGGGCGAAAGTCACCACCAGGGTGGCCGGCCGTCGGGTCGTCACGCCGATGCTGCTGGTGATGATCGCCATCGGGTCGACCGACCTGCTGTTCGCCCTCGACTCGATCCCGGCGATCTTTGGCCTCACCAAGGAGCCGTACATCGTCTTCACCGCCAACGCCTTCGCCCTGATGGGCCTGCGGCAGCTGTACTTCCTGCTCGACGGGCTGCTCGACCGGCTGGTCTACCTCTCCAAAGGCCTCGCGGCCATCCTGAGCTTCATCGGTGTCAAGCTCGTCCTGCACGCCTTGCACGAGTACGGCGTCGACTGGGCCCCGGACATCGGCATCGCCCTCTCCCTGGGCGTCATCGTCG
>JAYUMN010000240.1:0-2102 GCA_043762595.1 Frankiales bacterium | reverse complement strand
GTGGCGAGCACCACGTGCTCGCGGGCGTCGGGCCGGTCCGTCAGCCACGAGCCGATGATCTGTTCGCTGACCCCGGCGGTGTAGACGTCGGCGGTATCGACCAGCGTGCCACCGGCCTCGACGTAGGCGTCGAGCTGGGCGTGCGAGCCGGCCTCGTCGGTCTCGTTGCCGAACGTCATCGTGCCGAGGGCCAGGGTCGACACCGAACAGCCGCTTCGGCCCAAAGTTTTGTACTCCACGAAAGCCTCCCGATCGAAGGCCGTCAGCCAATCATGGTCTGCAGGGCGAGCTCGGTCACCGAGGTCTCGCGCATCTTGAACTTCTGCACCTTGCCGGTGATCGTCATCGGGAACTCGTCGGTGAACCGGACGTAGCGCGGCACCTTGAAGTGCGAGAGCTTGCCGCGGCACCACTCGCGCAACTCGTCCGGCGTGAGGGCGGCCCCCGGTCGCACCCGTACCCAGGCGCACAACTCCTCGCCGTAGCGCGGGTCGGGCACGCCGACTACCTGCGCGTCCAGTACATCGGGGTGGGTGTGCAGGAACTCCTCGACCTCGCGCGGGTAGATGTTCTCGCCGCCGCGGATGACGAGATCCTTGATCCGGCCGACGATCGAGAGATAGCCGCTCTCGTCCATGACGGCCAGGTCGCCGGTGTGCATGAACCCGTCGGAGTCGATCGCCTCCGCGGTCCGGGCCGGGTCGTCCCAGTAGCCGAGCATCACGCTGTACCCGCGGGTGCAGAACTCCCCCGTCGTACCGCGTTCGACAACGTCCCCGGTCGCCGGGTCGACAACCTTGACCTCGACGTGTGGATGCACCCGGCCGACCGTTGCCACGCGCCGGTCCAGGCTGTCGTCGGCGGTGGTCTGCGTCGATACCGGCGAGGTCTCGGTCATCCCGTAGCAGATCGTCACCTCCGGCATGAACAGCTGGACCTGCTTCATCACCTCGACCGGGCACGGCGAGCCAGCCATGATCCCCGTCCGCAGCGACGTCAGGTCGTACGACGCGAAGGCGGGCTCGGCCAACTCGGCGATGAACATCGTCGGAACGCCGTACAGCGACGTGCAGCGCTCCAGTGCGACGGCCGACAGCGTCGCTGCCGGGTCGAACGATGGCGCTGGGATGACCACGCAGGCCCCATGCGTCAGCGCGCCGAGATTGCCCATCACCATGCCGAAGCAGTGGTAAAACGGCACAGGGACGCAGATCCGGTCCATCTCGGTGTAGCCGCAGAGCGCGCCGACGAGGAACCCGTTGCCCAGGATGTTGCGGTGCGACAGGGTCGCCCCCTTCGGGAAGCCGGTCGTGCCGCTGGTGTACTGGATGTTGATCGGGTCATCAGCCAGCAGGCCCCGGTCGGGGACCTCGCCGGTCGGCACGAGCAGGGCGTCCCAGTCCGGCGTACCGAGGTAGACGGTGCGCAGGTCCGGTGCGACCGCACGCACCATCTCGCGGTAGCTGGCGCCCTTGAACGCCTCCGCGCTGACCAGCAGCGAGACGCCGGACTGCTGCAGGACATAGGTCAGCTCGTGCGAGCGGTAGGCCGGGTTGATCGTGACCAGAATCGCGCCGATCCGAGCGGTGGCGTACTGCACCAGCAGCCACTCACTGCAGCTCGGCGACCAGATGCCGACCCGGTCACCCTTGCCGACACCGGCGGCGACGAACCCGCGGGCGACGTCGTCGACGGCCTCGTCGAGCTCGCGGTAGGTGAAGCGTTGGCCCTGCTGCACCGAGACGAGCGCCTCGCGATCGCCGTGTCGCGCGGCAGCCAGCCGGAGCGCCTCGCTGATGGTGTGCCCGGGCAACGCGGGCGAGATCGGGCCGGCGTCCTGTGACAGCGTCATGGGCGCAGCATGCCGACTCGGCCCCCGGCTAGCCAGCGGCGTTTCCCTGATGGGAGCCAATCGGGCTACTCAGCGGGCCACGGAACCGGCCGACGCCCTAGGCATGGCCCGAGAATTATGCGAGACGGCTGGACCGGCAGCTGGCTGGTCCGCCCACCCGGCGATTGCACGCGCCATGCGAGCGCTCACGTTCCTGGTCCCGGTCGCCCTGGCGGCGACGGTCACCCTGAGCGGCGCCGCCGCGCTGCCG
>JAYUMN010000239.1:0-4708 GCA_043762595.1 Frankiales bacterium | reverse complement strand
GCGAACACGACCGGCCGGTCGCTGGTGAACAGCGCGTCGAATTGCTGGTCAGCCAGCCCGTGCGGGTGTTCGCTGTCGGGCTGCAGACGCATCAGGTCGACAACGTTGACGACCCGTACCCGTAGCTCGGGCAGCCGCTCCCGGAGCATCGCTACCGCTGACAGCGTCTCGAGCGTCGGGATGTCGCCTGCGCAGGCCATCACGACGTCGGGCAGCTCGCCCGCGTCGTTGCTGGCCCAGTCCCAGATCCCGAGCCCACGCGCGCAGTGCAGCACGGCATCGTCCATCGACAGATAGTCCAGTGCCGGCTGCTTGCCCGCGACCACCACGTTGATGAGGTCCCGGCTGCGCAGGCAGTGGTCCAGGGTCGACAGCAGCGTGTTGGCGTCCGGTGGGAGATAGACCCGGACGATCTCGGCTTTTTTGTTGATGACGTGGTCGATGAAGCCTGGGTCTTGGTGGGAGAAGCCGTTGTGATCCTGTCGCCAGACATGGCTGGAGAGCAGATAGTTCAGCGAGGCAATTGGTCGGCGCCAGGGGATTTCGCGGGTGGTCTTCAGCCATTTTGCGTGCTGGTTCAGCATCGAGTCCACAATGTGGATGAAGGCCTCGTAGCAGTTGAAGATCCCGTGTCTGCCGGTGAGCAGATAACCCTCGAGCCAGCCCTGGCACAGGTGCTCCGAGAGCACCTCCATCACCCGGCCGTCCGGCGCCAGGTGGTCATCGCCCGGGACGGTGTCGGCGTCCCAGGCCCGGTCGGTGACCTCGAACAGTGCCGACAGGCGGTTCGAGGCGGTCTCGTCCGGACCCATGACGCGAAAGGTCCTGGGATTTGCGCGTACGACGTCCCGCAGGAAGGCGCCGGCGACCCGGGTGGCCTCATTGAAGCTCGACGCCGGCCGCGACACGGCCACCGCGTAGTCGCGGAAGTCGGGCAGCACGAGGTCTTGCAACAGCGTCCCGCCGTTGCTGTGCGGGTTCGCGCTCATCCGACGCGATCCGGTCGGCGCCAGGCCGGCCAGGTCGGCCCGTAAGGCACCGTCGGCGGTGAACAACTCCGCCGGCCGGTAAGTGTGCAGCCACGTCTCGAGTTGCGCGAGATGTTTGGGATTGGTGCGGACCTCGGTGAGTGGCACCTGGTGCGAGCGGAAGGTGCCTTCGACCTGGGTGCCGTCGACGGTCGCCGGCCCGGTCCATCCCTTCGGGGTGCGTAGCACGATCATCGGCCAGCTCGGGCGTTCGGCTGCGCCCCCACGACGCGCCCGGGCCTGGATTCTGGCGATGTCGTCGAACGCGTCGTCGAGCGCCGCCGCCAGCGCTCGGTGCACCAGCTGGGGATCGTTGCCACTGACAATGATCGGCCGATGCCCATAGCCCTGGAGCAGGTGCATTAATTCCTGTT
The DNA here is from genome assembly GCA_043762595.1 of Frankiales bacterium. GTDB lineage: Bacteria > Actinomycetota > Actinomycetes > Mycobacteriales > SCTD01 > JAYSQK01. Next base: position 3,306 of record JAYUMN010000239.1, on the reverse strand, counting down.
CCGGGATTCGGGACAGGACACTCGGGCTGGCGATCTTGTAGCCGTTCAGATGCAGAATCGGGAGTACCGCGCCGTCGTGCGCCGGGTCCAGGAACTTGTTGGAGTGCCAACTCGCCGCCAGCGGTCCGGTTTCTGCCTCTCCGTCGCCGATGACGCACGCGACGATGAGGTCCGGGTTGTCGAATGCCGCGCCATAGGCGTGGACGAGGGCGTAACCCAGTTCGCCACCTTCGTGGATCGAGCCGGGCGTCTCGGGCGCGACGTGGCTGGGAATGCCGCCAGGAAAAGAGAATTGGCGGAAGAGTCGACGAAGCCCGTCGGCGTCCAGCCCAATCTGCGGATAGACCTCGGTGTACGTGCCCTCCAGGTAGGCATTCGCGACGATCGCAGGCCCCCCGTGGCCAGGACCGATCACGTACATCACGTTCAGGTCGCGGGCGGTGATCACCCGGTTCAGGTGGGTGTAGAGCAGGTTCAGCCCGGGTGTCGTGCCCCAGTGCCCCAGCAGCCGCGGCTTGACATGTTCGGGTAGGAGCGGCGAAGTCAGCAGCGCATTGTCCATCAGGTAGATCTGCCCGACCGAAAGGTAGTTCGCCGCCCGCCAGTAGGCGTCCAGCTGCTCGACTTCGGCATCGTCGAGCCCGCCGGGGTTGCTCGCGAAGGCGGTCAACACCATGAGGAGCTTGCGTTCATCGGTGACGGCCCTTGGCGGGAACGCCTGGCGATCCTGAGCGGGAGCAGTGCGCTCACGAGCCGCGGCCCTACGGCGGCGGACCCGGTCTCAGGCCGGCTGGTCTCTCAGCGCTCCAGACGGTACGACGCAGCCGGTTGCCGGGCAATCTGCGTGACCGGGTGGCACCAAGGTCCACGACCGGCGGGGATGGTCACGGGGCGCGGACCGACGTACGCTGGAGGCCTTGAAAGAGGGGTCAGCATGAGCGGACAGCAGAGCTCCCCGGGGCCGGACCGGCCGCTTCAGGTGATCGAGGACACCCTCGATGTGGCGTTGGCGCTCTTGGACGACCCCAGCGCAGGACCGCTCGACGCCGTGATGTGGCTTTCCGCGCACCTGTCCGCGGTGCAGCAGGTGGTGCAACCCGCGGTTCGGCGGACCCTTGACGATCGAGCAGCCGTCAGGTCACTCCGGGTGGGCGCGACCCGCATCGAACGCACGTTGCGGCTGCTGGAGCAGTCGTTGTCCGGCGACGGACTGGTTGCCGGCCTGGACCGAAACAAGATGGGGCACGAGCTCTTCGACTCGGCGCGGACGCAAGCCGCCGGCGAGCGGGCGCTGCTCATCCGACTGGAAGATCGTCTGACGCTTGACGAACAGCGCGAGCTGGGCGGCGCCTACCAGATCGCGCTGGAGCGCGCCCCGACCAGGCCGCACCCGCACGCACCACACGGGTCCTTGCTCGGTGCGCTGGCGTTCCGCGTCAACGGTTGGCGTGATCGGCTCCTGGACACGTTGGACGCCCGACGGGTCACCACACCCAAGCCGCACCATGCGCCGGTGAAATCGAGCCGTTGGGGTGATTACGTCCTCGGCGGGAGTGCGGTCCTGGGCGGGAGTTCGGCCAGCCCACGTGCCGAGACCGGTGGCGCCGCAGTAGGTCCGGCCGGCTGGGTCGTCGAGCCCAACGAGGCCTCGGACTGGGAGTCCGAAGGCGGTCATCTACCGCGTTAGCTACGCGGACTCTCAACGATCGTCGTACCGTCAGGCCCCGGTTCGAGACGTCGGCCGGTCACTTCCTGGCCGGTCAGGCGCAGGACATGGTTGCGATCTCCTGCTGTCCAGGGACGCAGGCTGTTGTGCCTCACCCGCCCGATGGTCTCCGGATCGGTGACTTCGCGCAGCAGTCCAGGGAGAAACACGCCCCAGCCACTTCGGGACCAGTCGACAACGTGGTTGACCTCGAACGCGGCTGACGAATACTCACGCGCCTGCGTCACCAGCTTGTCCCGCTGCTCCAGCAGCCCGCTGGCCGGCGCGGCGAACAGCTGATCGCCGCGCATGTTGCTGAGGCGACCCACCGACATCGTGGCGGCCAGCGCGAGGGCCTTGTCCCCCCCGATCACCACGAGTGCCCGCTCCGGGAGCTGACCAGCGATGAACGACGGCCTATCGGAGCGACTGCTGCGTCGTACCGACGTCGGGAACCGGGGGGGCCAGCTCGATCCGGGCGTGCCGCACGCCCGGGACGGACCCTGCGACGGACAGTGCCAAGGCATGGTCGGGTGAACTCCCGTCGAGGGGCCGCAGCCAGGCGATGCCAGCATCGACCCGGAGCCCCCAACAGTCGCCGTCGGCTAAGGCGTCCCGCAGCCGAACCCTGAGCTCACCGAGGATCTCGGGATCCGGGCGAACGAAACTGCGCAGCAGATCCCTACGGGCAACGATGCCGACCACCCGATCGCCTTCGACGATCGGGATGCTGCGGACGTTCGCGGATCGCATGTGCGACAACAGATCAGCCGTGTCCGTGTCGATCGGCATCGCCACGACGTCCCGTGTCATCACGTCGGCAACCGTACGAGCGCCCCCCGGCTGCCGCGTCACTCGAGCGAGATGTGCCCGTGGGTCGGCGATCACGTCACCCCACAGCAGGTCGAGCTCACTCACCATGCCGATGAGCGCTCCGTGCTCGAGCACCGGTGCCGCTGCGATCCGGTGGTCCAGCAGCACGAGCGCAGCCTCTTTGACGGAAAGCTCTGGACCCACGCTGATGAACGGGGTCGTCATCACCTCGGTAGCTCTCATGTTGCTCCTCGATGGGTGGGCACGACGCCGTCGCACCGTTGACGATGGCACTGCCGCGAAGGCGGTGGCAGAGGCGAACGTCCCGATCTCCCGCGTTCCGGCGACGACCACCGGCCGGCGGTTGAGGGACTTTTGCCTCTCCCGGTACGCCGCATCGCCGGCGAGGGTGAGGAGATGAAGCGACTGGTGATTCTGGGTGCTGGCACTGCGGGCACGATGGTGGCGAGCAAGCTGCGTCCCGAGCTTGATCGGCACCATTGGCAGATCACGATCGTCGATCAGGATGATCGGCATCTTTACCAGCCTGGGCTGCTCCTGCTTCCGTTCGGGGTCTACGAGCCCGACGAGCTCGTCAAGCCCAGGAGAAGCTTCCTGCCGGGCGGCGTCGACCTGGTGATGGGCGAGATCGACCGGGTCGATCCGGCAGCCGCTCAGGTGTTCCTGACCGACGGTCGGCAACTGAGCTACGACTACTTGGTTATCGCGACGGGCACGTCGCCGCGGCCCGCGGAGACACCGGGCATGACCGGGACGCAATGGCGCAC
>JAYUMN010000238.1:0-3694 GCA_043762595.1 Frankiales bacterium | reverse complement strand
GCCGACCTCGCTGTGCTCGCGGCCACCGCGGAGCGCTACACCGCCTACGCCGCGGGCGTTCGCGCCGAATACGCGCACCTCACCGATGAGGCCTTTCGCCGTGGCCGCGCAACCGTCCTGGCCGCGCTGCTGGATCGACCGCAGCTGTTCAACACCGTCGAGGGCCACCGACGATGGGAGCAGGCCGCGCGCGACAATCTGCGCGCTGAGCTCGACCGGCTCAGCGGGCCTTCGGTCGGCGCAGCCCTGCCGCCGTGAGCCGCCTGAGCAACTCGCGCACCGAGACCTGCTCCGCGCCGAGTTCGACGGCGCGCGGCCGCAGAGCGCCCGGGATGTCGTAGTGGTCGCCCTGGAACGCGCGGCGCGGCACCCCGAGCCGGCTGGCGAACTCGTGCAGCTCGTCGTAGGACGCATCGCTGACCAGGTGCGCCCATCGCTCGCCACGCCACGGCCACACCGCTGGATCCACGAGCACGGCCACCGCGTCACGCTAGGCGAGACCGGCCCGGGCCCCGGCGGACGGCCGATCGGTGCGACGACGTGCCCCCGGGCCGTCGGCACGACACGATGGGCAGACCCGCCTACGCGCCAACACCCGAACACACCAAAAACCAACACACCAACGAGGAGCGACAGACGCATGGGCGACTGGCACCTGCGGGACCTGACCGACGCCGACCTGGAGGAGGCGGTCGCACTCGACGGCTCGTCGACGACGGTCGGGCAGCGGGCGCTGTTCCCACTGTCGGAAGTCGTGGCGAGTCTGGTCGCCGGGCAGCCGGCGGTGGCTGCCGAAGCGGGCGGACGACTCGTCGGGACGGCCGTCGGTCGGGTCGACGGTGACCGCGGCTGGATCCTGCGGATCACGCTGCACCCCCAGTGGCGCGGCCTCGGCCTGGGCAGCGAGTTGCTGGGCGCGCTCGAACAACGCCTCGTCTCGGCCGGCGCCCGCCGGTTGACCTGCGCACTGCCCGAAGGCGAGACCGGCAGCCAGGCGCTGCGTAACTGCGGCTTCGCGGAACGTCAGGACATCACCTGGTACGACAAGCTCGAACACGTTCGCCCGCAGGACGTCGACGCGGCGGCCGCCCTCGGCGGGTCGGTCCCGCCGCCGAACCTTTGGCAACAGGTCCAGGGGATGGCGGCGGAGAAAGCCCTGATCGAGCGCCGCATCGTCCTGCCGCTGTCGCAGCCTTCGCTGGCCGAGGAGCACGGCGTGCGCGAGCCCCGCGCCGTCATGTTGTTCGGGCCACCGGGGACCGGCAAGACCACCTTCGCCCGCGCGGTCGCCAGCCGCTTGGGCTGGCCCTTCGTGGAGCTGTTCCCGTCGCGCCTCGGCGCGGCATCGGCGAGCGGCCTGGCCGGCGGGCTGTCGGAGGCGTTCGGCACGCTCGCCCGGATGGAGCACGTCCTGGTGTTCATCGACGAGGTGGAGGAGATCGCCTCCCGCCGGGACTCGCCCGGCGCCGATGTCGGTGTCGTCAACGAGCTGCTCAAGTCCATTGTGACGTTCCGCGAGCGCCCCCAGCGGCTGTTGGTCTGCGCCACCAACAGCATCGACAGCCTCGACGGCGCCTTCCTGCGGCACGGTCGCTTCGACTACGTCCTGCCGATCGGCCCACCGGACCCCGAGGCGCGGACGGCGATGTGGCACCGGGCCACCCTCCAGGCGGGCGCGCGCGACATCGACCTGGGCCAACTGGTCAGCGCCAGCGATGGCTTCACCCCGGCCGACATCGGCCACGCCAGCCAACAGGTCGCGCAGGCGACGTTCGAGGCGACGCTGACCGGTGGAGCGCGGGTTCGGGCCACCACCGGGGACTACCTGCGGGCCGTCCAGCAGACCCGCCCCACCCTCGACGCCGACGACGTGATCCGCTTCAGTCAGGACATCGAGCGGTTCCAACGGACCTGAGTGGTCGCGCCCCGTCGCACCCGAGAGAAAATCGACGTGGGCGCCCTCACCAAGGCCGAGGTGTCGATGAAGGCGCCCCCACCGCAGACCGAAGCGGTCAAGGCGAGCAGCCCCGCTGCGACGCCGAATCGCACCGCTGTGTCGCGACGCGGCCCGGTGCCACCCTCGTGGGTGCGAACCGACGCCCGGCGCGTGCCCGTCGTTCGACCACAATCTGTTCGAACACCGACTGGTTCAACCGGTTGCCCAGCTGCCGGTGACTTGGCTCACGGCAGGGCACCCGCGGACGGGGACGGCGTCGGGTCGGCCCGCCGCCACCGACGGATGGTGCGACCACCTGATCGGCGTGCAGCGCAGATGCCGGCACCGCCGGCAGCCACCAGCAGGTCGGCCGGAGCGCCGTGCAGGGCCTGCGCGAGACGAGGACGACCACACCGACACGACCGTCAGGTCCAACAGGACAAGTCGCACCAGTCTGTCGCAGACCGGCGAGCGCCACGGCTCGGCGAGTGGCGCTGGGGCACCGAGAGGGCTGGCCACGTTGCCGCTGCGGTTGCGGCTGCGCTGAGGTTGCGTTGAGGTTGCCGCCGGGTCGGGACCGGCGCGGTCTGCGCCGGCCCCGACCACTGTTCAGGCAGGCCTACTTGTCTTCGCAACCGCATTCGGGACAGCTCATCGCGCCTCCTCTCGCCGCGTCGTACCGATGGAGGCCAGATCATCCCCCAGCCCCGACGTACCCGCCGATCATGGAACTGTTCCGCGCCCAGCACGCTCACGCAGACCGGGCCATGTCCATGATCGGCGCGGGCTTGATGGGACGGTCAGCCCATGTGCGGGTAGCGGTGGTCGTGCGGCGGCGCGAACGTCGTCTTCAGGGTCCGCGGCGAGGTCCAGCGCAGCAGGTTCAGGACCGAGCCGGCCTTGTCGTTCGTGCCGCTGGCCCGCGCACCGCCGAACGGCTGCTGGCCGACGACCGCGCCGGTCGGCTTGTCGTTGACGTAGAAGTTGCCGGCCGCGAAGCGCAACCGCTCGGCGGCCTCGACGACTGCGTAGGTGGCCTGGGCGAAGACCGCACCGGTCAGCGCGTACGGCGAGGCGGTGTCGACCAGTGCGAGCACGTCCCCCCAGTCCCGGTCGTCGTAGACGTACACGCCGAGCACCGGTCCGAAGTACTCCCGGCGCAGCACCTCGTGCCCCGGGTCGGTGGTGACGAGCACGGTCGGGTCGACGAAGAACCCCTCGCGGTCGTCAGCGCCCCCACCGGCGAGCACCTCCAGCGCGGGATCGGCCGTCGCGGCCGACAGCACCCCGGCCAGCCGGTCGAAGGCCCGCCGATCGATGACCGCGCCGCCGAACAGCGACAGATCGGTGACGTCGCCATAGGTCAGCGAGCGGACCCGGTCGGCCAGGGAGTCGCGCAGCCCGCCCTCCCACAGCGAGCGCGGGAGGTAGGCGCGCGAGGCCGCCGAGCACTTCTGCCCCTGGTACTCGAACGCGCCGCGCACCAGGGCCACCTCGAGCGCGCCGACATCGGCTGATGGGTGGGCCAGCACGAAGTCCTTGCCGCCGGTCTCGCCGACCAGCCGCGGATAGCTGCGGTAGCTCCCGATCCGGCTGCCGACCTGCTGCCACAGGTGCTGGAAGGTCGCCGTCGAGCCGGTGAAGTGGATGCCGGCCAGCTGCGGGTGCTCGACGGCTACCGCGGCCGCGGCGCCGAAGCCGGTCACCATGTTGATGACACCCGCTGGCAGGCCGGCTCTCTCGAGCAGCCGCATCGTG
>JAYUMN010000237.1:0-1516 GCA_043762595.1 Frankiales bacterium | reverse complement strand
ACCTGCAGCGGGGCAAGAGCAAGAACGCGGCTGTTCGCGGTCGCTCATGCGCGACCACCTTGGTGAGACGTCGCCCCCAGCGGGCTGAGCGGATCCTGGGTGTCTTGACCGGGCCCGATCAGCCGGTGAACTCCCAGTGCCAAGGTTCGGGGCGACCGCCACCGGCCTCAGCCCAGCCAGGGTGCACGAAACCAAACAGGGTCGAGTTGGCTTTGAGCCAGTCGTAGGCCGCCGAGCCGAAGTTCTCCGCCCCGCCGCACAGGTCGACCGCGAGGGCCCAACCGTGCTCGCTGGTACCGGGAAACGCGGCCAGTCCGGGCTTCCGTGCGTAGACCGCGACTTGCTCGCCGTAGGACCGGTAGAAGTCGGTCACACACAGGGGCCCGCCGACGGTCGCCGCGTGGTAGCGGCTGAGCCCGTTGAACGCGGCGGCGGCGTCCGCCCGGAGCACCTGCCCAGGGGCACTCCACAACAGGCAGAGCGAACCGGAATCGAAATTGCCGTTGGCTTGACCGGCAGTCGAGCCGCCGCGGCAGTCCGACCCGCTGGGGATAGAGCCACCTGCCGGGGATGATGTCGTTGTCGGGGAATGCCGTGCCGGCCTGGATGTCGCAGCGGCGTCATGGGCGTGCTGCTCCCTGGCCTGCTGGTCCCGCGCTTGCTGCTGAAGGAGTGCCTGATCAAGTAGTGCCTGATCCCGCGCCGCTTGCTGATGTGCCTGCGCGGCTACGAGACCGTCGACGGCCCCGAACACGATGGGCGGAGCTTGCCGCCGGAGACATCGGGGTGCTGATGGTGCCAGCCGGCGCCCGACTCGGCGGTCACGTCCACGCTCGTGGTCCCTTCATCGCGCCAGGTCTTGGCTCTTGGTCGCCCTGATCTGTCAGCGGGCTGGTCAATCGCGCGCCTGGCGGCGGGGCGGGACGTGCCGGAACCGCAGCCCCGACAGGGCGTCGGGTAACGGGCCGGCCGCTCCCTGGGCGATCCACGCCACCAGGGCGGTAGTGGCGCGGTCGGTGAGGAGCCCGCCGAGCCAGGTGTCGCGTTCCTTGGCTGGGGCGCCGGTTTGTCGCAGGACCGCCACGTTGCTCCGGTCGCACTCATCCATGCACTCCACGATCCGCAGCGCCACCCCGGGATGGGCATCGGCGGCGGTCTCCAGACGCCGTTCCTGGGTGTCATGGTCGACCTTCGGGTGCTTGTTGTCTGTGCCGCAACAGCACCCCCGCCGCAGCAGCACAACCGTGCCCGGCCGGTCCGGCTCGTGGCCTTTCACTCGTGGTCCAGTTCGCCGCTGACCTGGTGGTCGGCGTAGTAGAGGGCCTCGTCGACGAGCGCCCGGACGTGCGAACCGCGGGCGCTGTACACATGCAGCCGGCCCTGCTTGCGCATACTCACCAGGCCCGCGAGGCGGAGCTTCGCGAGGTGCTGCGAGGTGGCGGATGCCGTCGCGCCGGTGAGCGAACTCAACGCCCCGACCTGCCTGTCGGCGCGGGCGAGCAACCACAGGATCCGC
>JAYUMN010000236.1:0-1961 GCA_043762595.1 Frankiales bacterium | reverse complement strand
GTTGGTGGCCAGCAGCCCGCCGAGGGCGGACCGCTCGAGGGCCGACACCGGCAAAGCGTGCCGGGGCACCTGGGGCATCCGGATGGCCTCGACGAGCCGCTCGTGCAGGGTGGTGTGGACGCCGTCAGGGTCGCCGCCGCCCATCTCGTCCCAGTAGTTCTGCGCCAGCTCGAGCTTGGCGCTGCCGTGCAGGCCGATCTGGCAGGCGGCGACCAGGTCATCGAAGCCGCCGTCCGGGCCGCCCTCCAAGGCGAGGAAGTCGACGAGCTCGGACCAGCAGGCCTGCTTGGCGAGCCACCGGTAGGCGGCGGGCAGCCGGTCGCGGGCGGCGACGGCCCGCATCGCAGCGACCGCGCCGGCGGGGGTACTCGCGTCGAGCAACGGATCGGCCTGCTGCCAGGCATCGTCGAGCTCGCCGAGCCACTGGGTCTCCAGGCGGCTCTTGAGCTCGGCGACTGCCGGGTGACCCTGATGGCGGGCGGCGTCGCCGACCACCTCGAGCGGCGCGGTGTGCAGGTCGTAGATGGTCAGCAGGGTGAGGAACCGATCCCGCCGGTCCGCCGCCGGCGCGCCGTACAGCGCGTTGAGGGCAGCCGGACCGCTGGACAAGGCGTCGGACAGCAGGCGGTTGAGGGCAGCAAGTGGCGGGGTCATGACCAGCGGCTCCGTACGACGTTGAACGGGGGTGGGTGCTCCCGAGTGGTGCCCAGCGCAAGCGTCGTCCAACCCGGTCCGCGCCCGGTCTGTCCGGGTTGCGGCAGGGCCGGTGACGTGACCTGGGACGTACTAGGTTCAGCGCCCATGGGACTGATGGATGGCAAGGTCGCGATCGTCACGGGCGCCGGACGAGGCATCGGCCGGGGTGAGGCGTTGGAGCTCGCCCGACAGGGCGCCAGCGTCGTCGTCGGCGAGGTCGACTCGGCGGCCGGGCAGTCGGTGGTTGAGGAGGTCCGGCTGGCTGGCGGTAGCGCCGTCCTCCACCTCGGCGACTGCTCTGAGGTCGAGCACGCCGAGTCACTCGTGCGGACGGCGGTCGAGGAGTTCGGTCGGCTGGACGCGCTGGTCAACAACGCCGGCATCCTGCGGGACCGGACCCTGGCCAAGATGACGGTTGATGAGTGGGACGCCGTCATCAAGGTGCACCTGCGCGGGCACTACGCGCCGACGCACGCCGCGATCAACCATTGGCGCGCGGCCGGCCAGGGCGGCCACGTGGTCTGCACCGCCAGCACCAGCGGCATCCTGGGCAACTTCGGCCAGAGCAACTACGGCGCGGCCAAGGCCGGCATCGCGGCGTTCGCCCAGATCGTCGGCATGGAGCAGTGGAAGCACGGCATCACCGTCAACGCGATCTGCCCGGCCGCGCGCACCCGGATGACCGAGGGCGCGTACGGCGCGATCGAGACCGCTGCCGAGGGGTTCGATTTCTGGCACCCCGACAATGTGGCGCCGTTCGTGACGTTTCTGTGCAGCGACGCGAGCAGCCACATCAGCGGCAAGGTCTTCGGTGTGCAAGGCGACACCGTCGAGCTGTACCGGCCGTTCACCAGCGAAGCGGTGATCGACAACGGCGGTGCCAGCTGGGATCCGGTGGTGTTCAGCGAGCGGGTGGGCGAGCTGTTCGAGGCGACTGGCATCGCCGCCGCTGCCGAGAACGGGATGGCCCGGCTGCGGTTTTCCATGACGAACCGGACGGCCTGAGCGGCCGTTCGGGCGCGTACCGAATGCGTCGTTCGGCGGTATGCCGACGTGTTTGGGCCGATAAACTCTTGCACATGGGCATCGTGCACACGGTCGCGGAGTTGCTGCGGCTGGTTGTGCCTTGACCTTCGCCACCGACGCCGGCCGGGCGACGACGACGGCTTCGGGTGCAGTTCTGCTGTTGCCCCTGCGGCGTCTCCCGCCGCATCCCGCGCCGCCGATGCGCTGGCCCCCCACCCGCGGGGTCGGGCGCTGGGCCG
>JAYUMN010000235.1:0-2773 GCA_043762595.1 Frankiales bacterium | reverse complement strand
TACCCGGCCTTTCTTGCGGCGAAGGCCAAGGCCCAGCGCGACGGCGTCTACTAGTGCGCGCAGCCGTCCTCGGCTCGCCGATCGGCCACTCGCTCTCACCGGTCCTGCACCGTGCGGCGTACGACGCACTGGGCCTGGCCTGGACCTACGACGCGATCGAGGTCCGTCCCGAGGAACTTGCCGCGCTCCTCGATTCGCTGGACGACAGCTGGGCCGGGCTGTCGCTGACCATGCCGCTGAAGCAGACCGTGCTGCCGCTGCTCGATACCGTCTCCGAGCTGGTCGTGGGCACCGGAGCGGCCAACACCGTGCTCCGGCGGGATGGCGCGCTGCGCGGCGAGAACACCGACGTCGATGGCATTGTCGAGGCATTGCGGGAAGCCGGGGTCGCCGCGGTCAGCCGGTCGGTGGTGCTCGGCGGCGGGGCGACCGCCGCCTCGGCGCTCGCTGCCCTGCAGCGCCTCGGTGACGCCGCGCCGACCGTGCTGGTCCGCTCAGCCGCGCGTGCCGGTGCGTTGCTGGCGTCGGCCGGCCGGCTCGGTGTGCAACCGGTGCTCGGGACGCTCGATCCTCAAGCGCTCACAGCACCTGTCGACGTCGTCATCAGCACCGCGCCCGCGGGCGCCTTGGATGCCTTCGCCGGCCGGTTGGTGCTCTCCGGGCAGCTGCCGGTGCTGCTCGACGTCGTCTACGCGCCCTGGCCGACCGCCCTCGGTGCGGCGTACGCCGGGGCAGGCGGCACCGTGCTCGGTGGGGCGGTGATGCTGCTGCACCAGGCGGCCGCGCAGGTCGCGCTGATGACCGGCTGGCCGGCCCCGCTCGAAGCCATGCGGGCTGCGCTGGGCGGTCACTCAAGCCGGACCTGACCTGCGCCGAAGGAGAGGATGGCCGGGCGTACGGCCGGCGTCAGAAGGGGCGAGGGCATGTCAGAGCTGCATCAGGGGAGCCGTTCGGACCGGTTGGATCAGGTGATCCATCGTCTTCTTGCACAGACACCGGAGCTTGAGGCGGCTGCGGTTGTGTCGTTCGACGGCCTCCCGATGGCCGCTGCGCTGCCGCCGTCGATGGACGAGGACCGGGTCGCCGCGATGAGCGCCGCGCTGCTGTCGCTGGGGGAGCGGGCCGCACAGGGCCTGGGCCGCGGTGAGCTGTCGCAGGTCTACATCGAGGGCGAAACCGGCACGGTCTTTCTCATCTCGGCCGACAACGAGGCGGTCCTGGTCGCTGTGGCCGCCAAGGGCGCCAAGGTCGGCATGATGCTGTTCGAGGTCAAGCGCGCCGCCGCCGCGGTCGCCGACGTGCTGCGGGCCGAGGACGAGCTCGCGCCGGCCGCCGCACTGACCCCGTCGCTGGCCCAGCCGGTCCAACCGATCGCGATCGCCGAACCGATGCGGGGTCTGCACGAGGCGGTCCTGGCGGCGGTCCCCCCGTTGCCAGATGAGTTGCACCCGCCCGACGTCCCCGCTGTCCCGCGCTACGCCGACGAACCGTCCCCTGCCTGGTCCTCCCGTGCCCCCGCCGGCTCGGTCCTGCCCATCTCGGGAGCGTCGATCGACGTGCCCGGCTGGTCCTGACCCGGCCACACTGACCCCGATCGGACTGCCATGAGGCTTGAGGGAACGCTCGACGCGTTCAGCCTCCCCGACATCTTCCAGCTGCTGAGCTACACGAAGAAGACGGGCACGCTGCACCTGCGTCGCGACGCCGAACACGGCGTCGTCCACCTGCGCGACGGGGTCGTTACCGGCGCCCGGTCAGACGTCTTCCGGCAGGCCCTCGGCCGCCGGCTCGTCGGCGCCGGGCTCGTCGATGACGAGGCCCTCGCCGAGGCAGTCGCTGCGGTCCGCGACGCACCCGACAGGGGTCTCGCGCGGGCCTTGGCAGACACCGGCCGGCTGGATCCCGAGGTGCTTCGGCAGCACGGCGTCGAGCAGGCCACCGACGCCGTCTTCGACTTGTTGCGCTGGACGGACGGCGATTTCGCGTTTGTGATGGACGAGCTGGACCCGGACGATCTCGGTGCAGCGCTCGCCGTCGACGACGTCGTCGCCGAGGGCCGTCGCCGACTCGAGTCTTGGGACGCGGTGACCGCAGCGGTGCCCTCGCCGGCCGCTGTCGTCTCCCTCGCCCCGTCCCCGGGCCAGGACCCCGCGATCGACCGGGACGAGTGGACCCTGCTCTCGCTCGTCGATGGCGCGCGGACCGTGGCGGACCTGGTTGCCCTGTCGGGTCGCGGTGAGTACGTCGTCGTCTCGGCGCTGGCGGCGCTCGTCGAGCGGGGCCTGCTCAGCATCGACTCAAAGCCCGCCGGCGCCGGCGCGCTGCTACGTCGTCAGGAGCTGCTCGCCACGTTGGAGCAGGCTCCCGAGGCCGTCGCCGCTGGGCCGCCGACGCGCGCTGTGGATGCTGTTCCGCTGGAGCGCGGAATGGCACCGACCAGGTTGGCGGCACCGTTGCGCACCGCGGCCATCCCGGAGCGGCCGGAGCCCTTCACGCCGGCACGGCAGCCGGACCACGTCGAGCCCGGCCCGACGTACGCCCGGCCGGTCTCGGTCTCGACTGCCTCGACCGTCGGCGCGGTCCAGGGCGCGCACGCCCTGCAACTGCAGCACGACCCGGACACCGTGCCGGCCGCGTCGGCGTACATCGATCGTGATCCCAGTGTGAACAAGAGTCTGCTGCTTCGGCTCATCGCCGGTGTGAGGGGGTTGTAGGTGAGCACACCTTCGCAGCGCGGTCGGCGTAAGCACGGTGGCACCGCCGTCAAGATCGT
>JAYUMN010000234.1:0-6630 GCA_043762595.1 Frankiales bacterium | reverse complement strand
GGGAGCAGCGGAGGGTCCGGAACGCCATCGACGCCCCACCCGAGGTTGCCACGCGACGGGATTGGACGCGGGACTGATCTGGCCAGCCCGCACCCGCAGCAACCGCCCGGGTCAGCAAGCCTCCCCAGCTGGCCTGACGGAGGCAGGTTCTTCCGCCGGAGCCTTCCGACGTCCTGGGATCGGCTCAGATCCAGCGGCCGGATCGGGCCTTCCGAAAGGGTCAGGAGCCGTCGCGCCCGTGGCCACCCATCCCGCGCATCATCAGGGCCATCATCGCTGTGCAAGCGACGGCGAAGACGAGAAAGCTGGTGCTGACGACGCCGGCAGCGACGAGCGCGACGGCGATGACAAGCATGGGAATGCAGCAGGCGATCATCATCCAGCCGCGACCCTTGCCGTGACCTTTGCCGTGGACGTCGTCAAGCGAATGGCTGGGATGCTCGGTGGGACTGGGTGGTTGGGTTTCGCCGCCATGCTGAGTCATCGTGGTCCTCGTAGGGACTGAGGCAGGTAGCCGAGCTTTTGGTAGAGCGGGCAGTGGCCGAGCGCGCCGGTGAGGAGCAGGTCCAGACCGGTGGCGACGAGCAGCCCCTCGAGCACGACTGCGATGAACGAACCGGCACCGGAGAGCAGCACGATGCCGACAATGATCGTAGCAAGACCGATGCCGACGCGGCCCAGTCGCTCGAGGGGTGTGATGTTCACGCTGTGCCACGAGGGGCGTCCGCCAGCAGCGTTGGTCTCGCTGTGGGCGCGCTGGGTGAATGTTGCATGAGGATGGACCATGAGTACCGACCCCTTCTCTGCCGTTCGGGAGCGTGCAACGCCTACGGTGCTTCAGCCTGGGGGTGAAGGCATAGAGCCGAAGGGCCTTGTCTTCGTTGCTGAATGTCCCGAGGTGCGACAAAACTGCCGTCGGGACCAAGGTCCCGGTTTGTTGGGCCGCTCGTCCCTCACCGCACCGCGGCTTCGTGGTCACCCTTGGGCTGGGAGGTCAGGGATGTGTGAAGCGAGCAGGCGTCGTAATCGGACTGTTCCGCGGGATCGAGCGCAGGTCACGCGGGCATGGTCGGTCTTTTCGTCAGGGCCGGCCTGGGGCTGTGCTGGTCGTGGGTCGGACCGACGGTCCTGTGGCGTGACATGACCAGGATCGTGGAGACGGGCGGACCCTTACGTCAGCCACGGGTTCGGGCGTTGCTGGCTTGGCGGCGACAGCCCCGCACGCTACGCGTGTACGACCGAGCGGCATCGACGTACGCGTTCTGGCGACGTACGTGGCTGAGGCAGGCGGGAGCCGCCGCGGAAGCCAACATGCTCGTCGATCTAGCAGCGACGCTCAAGCCCGGTGACCGCGTGCTCGACGCAGGCAGCGGCACCGGCGCGCTCTCACGACACATCAAACTCATCTGTCCGACAAGCCAGCTCACGAGGGTCGACTTGTCGCCGGCGATGCTGAGCCAGGCCGAGGATGTCCGGGCGACCAAAGTTGTCACCGACGTCCAGAGGCTCCCATTTCGGGACGAGTGCTTCGATGTCGTGGTCAGTTCATGGGTCATCGAAACAGTGGCGGACCCCAGGCAAGCCGTCAGCGAGTACCTGCGCGTCCTGGCACAGGATGGTCAGGTCCTCTACACGTTCTGCACCCGGCCCGAGTCGCCGATGGCCCGGTTGCGCACCTTGCTCCTGCGCGCTGTCGTCCGGGTCGGCTTCGCCGGGCACTTCCTGCAAACCGACCGGACGCCGTGGCATGACTGCGCCAACTCACACCGCGCTGGATTCGATGGTGGTCTGACGACGGAGATCGTCCTCGCGAAGTGCTGCAACGTGGACTCAGCAGTGCTGCCACGCCCCGGAACCAAGCTTCGTACCGAGTTCGCATCGTGAGACACGAGGCCGGGCGGCTTCCCGGGACCGGTGCTGGACTTCCCAGACGCGAGCAGGAGAGCCCCTTTTTGACACCTGATCACCCCAGGTGCTGGTCCGGTTCGGGCCGCCCCGCCGGGCAGGTCGAATCGTCGATCCGTGTGAGATGGCCACCGTGACCGCGTGCCGGGTCGGCGCCCAGGGCAGTCGTAGTGCGCGTGACGTGGCCCGGACCGTCCTCGTCGTCGATGACGAGGCGAAACTGCGTCGACTCATTCGGGACTACCTGGAACGCGACGGCTACACAGTTCTCGAGGCGGCGGACGGCGAACGGGCCCTTGAGCTCGCAGCACACGCACGCCCGGACCTCGTGATCTTGGACCTCGGGCTTCCCGGGCTGTCCGGGCATGAGGTCGCCCGGTCGTTGCGGCAGACCGGAGATGTTGCGATCGTCATCCTGACCGCCCACGCGCAGGAGGCGGACAGGGTCGCAGGCCTACGGGCCGGAGCGGATGACTATGTCGTCAAGCCGTTCAGTCCGCGTGAGCTCGTCGCTCGTGTTGAGGCTGTGCTTCGGCGTACGGCGGGCGCGGGACCGGAGGTCCTCTCCTACGGCGGTGACGCGTTAAGGATCGACCCGGAGTCTCGTGAGGTCACCGTTGACGGGCGTCCCGTCGAGTTGACCCGTAGCGAATTCGACCTGCTTTTCACGTTGGCGACTCGCCCCGGCCGGGCCTGTAGTCGCCTTGAGCTCGTCACGAGGGTCCAGGGACACGACTACGCCGGTTACGAGCGAACTGTCGATGCGCACGTCAAGAACCTGCGGCGAAAGCTCGCCGACGCCACCTCGCACCCGCGGTTCATCGTCACAGTCCCCGGTGTGGGGTACAAGCTGGCGGCTCCCCGCGATGGGTGAGCTTCTCGGGAGCAAATTCGCGCGGCGGCTCGCTGCGAGCCTGGTGGCCGTGGGGGTCGGCGGCGCGCTGCTCACCGCGTCGGTGGTCAACGTCGCGTTCGGGGACAGGTTCTCCAGTTACGTGCACGACCAGCAGTCCCAAAGGAACCGGGTCCTCGTCCGGGTCCTGGCCGCCTCCTACGAACGGCAGGGGGGATGGGATCCGGCAGTCCTGAATCAGAGCACCGGGGCGTTCGCCATGTCGGGTTCCTCAGTCGTGGTCCTGGACCGCGCCGGCCGACAAGTGTGGTCTCTTTCGGGCTCGCAGGCGTTGGCCCGCATGGGTATGGGCGGTGACATGATGGGTGTCGGCACCCCGCTCGGGGCGAGCCGCAGGACGGCGATCTTCGTCAGCGGCGCGAACGTGGGGACAGCGCTGATGCAGCTTCCGCAGGGGGCGGTACCGGTTGCCGATCAGGCGTTCCGGCGCTCGATGAACCGATTGCTCCTGGGAAGTGCCGCCCTCGCCGGCCTGCTCGCCGCGGCCGTCGGGCTGGTCCTAGCAAGACCCACGACTCGGCGCGTCGCGGTCCTGACAAGGGCGTCGGACAGTCTTGCCGCGGGAGATCGAACCGCCCGCGTACACATCCTTGGAGACGATGACCTGAGCCGCCTCGCCGGGTCCTTCAACGCCATGGCGGAGACCGTCGAACGGGAGGACGCCGTGCGCCGGGACTTCACCGCCTCCGTCGCGCACGAGTTGCGTACCCCCCTGGCAATCGTGCGCGGAAACCTGGAAGCGATCCAGGACGGTGTCCTGTCCCCGTCACCTGAGCTGGTGGGGTCTCTGCACGATGAGACACTCCGGCTCGGCCGTTTGGTCGAGGACCTGGAGGCTCTGACGGCAGCGGATGCCGCATCGTTCTCGCTGCAGCTCGGCGTGGTCGACCTGGCTGGTCTTGTCCGGTCGAGCGTCGAGTCCTACGCGGGGCGCCTCGCGGTCGCTGGGCTGACATGCACCGTTCACCTCGTCGAAGTGCGCGTTCTTGGCGACGCTGTTCGGCTCCGTCAAATCGTCAACAACCTGCTCGCCAACACCGTCAAGTACGTCCCGGCAGGCGGTCTGGTCGATGTTCGGCTCAGACCCGACGGCGGCCAGGCGCTGCTGACCGTCAGCGACACCGGACCCGGCGTCAGCCTGGACGACGCGCCACACTTGTTCGAGAGATTTTTCCGCGGCCGTGACGTGACAGCTGCCGGCTCCGGTATCGGCCTCGCGGTCGTCGCCGAGCTCGTCGCCGCCCACGGCGGGACAGTCAGCGTGGGCCGCTCACCGGGCGGAGGTGCCGTGTTCACGGTCCAGCTGCCGATTCGCACAGACAAACACCACAGGTCCTTCGTCGGTTCTTCACAGCAGGCGGGCACATTGAGTCCTGTCACCCACGAACAGGAGAACCAGAGATGAAGCGCTCACGACGAACCGTCAACCGAATCATCGCCGCATCCGCCGCCACCATCGTCATCGGGGGAGGCGTTGGCGTTGGGGTCGCCTACGCAGGCGCATCCGACCCGCAGCCGAGACCGCGCACGACCGCGGCGCCGGAAACGTTGACCAGGGGGCAGGCGAACCAGATGATGACCAGCACGCTCCGGGACATCCCCCCGAGGCAGCGGGCAGCGGCCGAGCAATTGCACCGCGAGATGCTCCCCATGATGACCGGGACGCGAATGTCACGATGCTCCGCCGCGGACGACTCGATGGGCTCGATGATGGGCTCCGGGGACATGGCCGGGTCCGGCCAGCACGGCTGATCCGGGGCAGCACATAGGACGTCCCGCGACAGGCGCGCGGCCGGAACCCGCAAGGCCCCGTCGGCACAGAGCCCCGGCAGCGGGCCGGGTGCCGGCAGCTCACCGCCCGGTTGGACAGGCAACCCCGACTGACCGGTGGCAGCTACCCGAGGCCGCCGTGCTGGTACACGGCGGCCATCCCCGGCAGGACAGGCTTCTCAGCGAGGCGGATCTTGCGCCGCGAGGAGCGTCTGCCCGGCCGATTCGGGTTCGTACCCAGCCTTCTCGCCGTCGGACGGCGTCGTCGAGTCCAACGGTGCAGGCATCGGTGACTTTCGGCCCTTGGCTACGGTCACATTGCGCTGGCAGTGTCGACGCGCGGGGTAGCCACCATCTCGCAGGCCTCGCTAACACCATGACCCCCGACCCGTTGCGACCCAACCGCCGACCCAACCGGGCCGTGCAGGTCGCCGATCCCGGGGGACTGCCCGCGCCTGCTGTGCGGCTCGGCCATCGCAGTCGGGCGCTTCCGTCGAGGTCACCGGTGGACGTCAGGCCGGTCGGGACATCAACGACATCCAACAACGCCGGGCACAACCGGAGCAGGGGCTGGAACAAGATGAACGACAGAGACGCTTTCGAGGGAAGCCGGGGCGGGCGGTCCGCGCATCCGGCGCGCGCGATGCGTGCCGAGGAAGCGGAGGGTGTCGTGGCGCTGGCAGCGCGCGCGCCGTCACTGCACAACACGCAGCCGTGGGCGTTCACGCTGCGGCGGGGCGCCCTTGAACTGCGCGCGGACCGGTCGCGCCAGCTGCCGGGCACCGATCCCGACGGGCGGCAAATGGTGCTCAGTTGCGGCGCTGCCCTGTTCGGCGTTCGGCTCGGCGTGCGTGCCCTCGGTCACCTGCCGCAGGTCGAGCTGGTGCCAGACGACTGGGATCCGGACCTCCTCGCCCGGGTGCACCTGGGCAGCGCGGCACCAGCCGACGCGCAGGCAGTGTTGCTCGTCAATGCGGTCGCGCGGCGCCGAAGTTTGCGCAGCGGCTTCGCAGTCTGCGACGTTGCCGAGGGGACGCTGGCCCCGGCGCGGCAGGCAGCGGCGGGAGAACGGACCGTCCTGCTTGTCCTGACCGAGCCTACGCACAGGACGGCTGTAGCCGACTTAGTCGCGGCGGCGGATCGTGCCCAACGTGCATCGCCTGAGGCGGTGCGCGAGCTTGCCCAGTGGACGTCGCGGTCGGCCCTTGACGCAGACGGACTACCACCGGGCGCGTGGCCCGACCATCCGCCCAAGCGGTCGCCCGATGAGTTCCCGGTGCGCGACTTCGCGGCACGTAAGGTTTCCGTTGCGTTCCGGCTCGGCGCGCAGCGGCAGAAAAACGGGGGGCCGGCTGCTGCGCCGCCTGGGCACCCAGCCGCGGCGGCACTCCTCACGCGCGGGGACACCCCGGTCGACTGGCTACGCGCGGGTCAGGCGCTACACCGGGTGCTGCTGACGGTTGCCTGCGCCGGCGTCCAGGCTTCGCTGCACAGCCAACCGTTCGGCTTACTCGGCCTGCGCCGACTACTACAGGAGGAGCTCACTGGCGGTGCTGAGCCCGAGATGCTGCTGCAATTCGGTTATCCCGTCGACGCAGACGCTGCCCGCCCGCCTACCCCTCGCCGTCCCGTCCACGACATCTTCACCGTCGGCTGACAGGCCGACCTGGCAGGAGGTTTTGCTCGCTGTGCTCACGTACGAACTATTACGCTGCCGTCGGGGCACCCTGGCCACGTCCCGAGGAGACGGGGATTCGGCGGGATGTGGACGTAGGTCGTGGGTGCCTGTGCCGACGGCCGGGAAGCCCACGGCACGGGGTGATCTCCCCGTGCCTCGTCTTCGCAGCCCCGCACCCGGCCCGGTGCTTTCTGGCCCAGACCAGTCATGACGACGACTCCGCCTGGCAAGTTGTCCTCGGCCGCGTTGAGTCGAGTCCGAGGTCTGTTCCGTCGCGGCCGGACACCTGGTCTACGGACGGCAAAGACCACCCTGGCCGCGGTGCTGTCGTTCGTGGTCGCCGACCGGCTCCACACAAGCGGCG
>JAYUMN010000233.1:0-4234 GCA_043762595.1 Frankiales bacterium | reverse complement strand
AAGGGGCGGTTCCCGTTGGGCGACGGCCCCAACGACGTCGGCCTCTCGCGCCGCCACCTCGCGGCCGCGCTCGACGCCTCCCTGCGCCGACTCGGGGTCGAGCGGGTCGACCTCTACCAGGTGCACGCCTACGATCCGGACACCCCGATCGAGGAGACCCTGGGCTTTCTCGACGACGCGGTCCGCGCCGGCAAGCTGCACTACGTGGGATTGTCGAACTTCACCGGCTGGCAGTTGCAGCGCGCGGTCGACGTCGCCGAGCACCGGCACCTGTCGGTGCCGGTCACGCTGCAGCCGCAGTACAACCTGCTGGCCCGCGAGATCGAATGGGAGATCGTGCCGGCGGCCCGCGCCAACGGCCTCGGGCTGCTGCCGTGGTCACCGCTCGGCGGCGGCTGGCTGACCGGCAAGTACACCCGCGACGAGCGGCCGACGGGCGCTACCCGCCTCGGCGAGGACCCCGAGCGTGGGGTTGAGGCCTATGACAAGCGTGGCTCGCGGGAGCGCACCTGGGACGTCGTCGACGCGGTCCGCTCGGTCGCCAACGGTCGCGGGGTGACGATGGCCCAGGTCGCCCTCGCCTGGCTGGTGGACCGGCCCGCGGTGACCTCGGTGATCCTGGGCGCCCGGACCGTCGCCCAACTCGCCGGCAATCTCGGCGCCGCCGACCTGCACCTGTCGGCCGAGGAGACCGCGACCCTCGATGCGGCCAGCGACCCCGGCGCGGCCGACTACCCGTACGGCGGCGCCGGCCAGGAGCAGCGCAGCCGCACGATCAGCGGCGGCTGGTAGCGGTTCACGGTCGCAGCGACCCGACAGCTGCGACCGGCAGGCCGGTGGTGTGGCAGACCCAGAACGGGTCGGGGCCGAGGTCCGGCTCGACGTACAGCGGGTGTCCGCCGACCTCGGGACAGGAGGCCTCGGAGCAGGCCGGCCACATCGGGTTGCGCAGGTGCACTCGCTCCTGCACGTCCTGCGCCAGCAGGCACAGCACGAAGGGCCCACCCTCGGGCCACTGCGACAGCCACCAGCGGCGATGCTCGACCGCCGGGTCGACCACCTCGTCGTACGCCGGGCCAAGGTCGCGCTCGACGGCGGCCCGGGCCTGCTCGAGCGCCGCCGAGGGGCTCGGGGGTTTGCTCACGACCAGACGCTATCGGCGTTGCGGCGGTGGTTCAGCCAGCGCGACGCCGGACCCCCGCGCAGCCAGCGGCGACCAGCGACGATCTGGTCGCCGACACGCCGTACCGGCCGACCAGGTCGTCACGATCGACTGGCCGAGAGGCGGCCGGTCGGGCGGAGCCGGGGATGTGGCAGGCCACGCGCGGTGCTGGGCGCTCAGCCCTCGGCGAGCACGTCGTCCGCGTCGACGATCGTGTAGGGGTAACCCTGCTCGGCCAGGAAGCGCTGCCGGTGCGCGGCGTACTCCTGGTCGACGGTGTCGCGGCTGATCACCGTATAGAAATGCGCGCTGCGGCCGTCGGCCTTGGGACGAAGGACCCGGCCGAGCCGCTGGGCCTCTTCCTGCCGGGAGCCGAACGTGCCGGACACCTGGATGGCGATTGCCGCCTCCGGCAGGTCGATCGAGAAGTTCGCCACCTTGCTGACGACGAGCCCGGGGATCTCGCGACGGCGGAACAGGTCGTAGAGCCGTTCGCGCTCGGCGTTCTTGGTGGACCCCTGGATGATCGGCATGTCGAGGGCTGCGCCGAGCTCTTCGAGCTGGTCGAGGTAGGCGCCGATGACCAACACCTGGTCGCCGGTGTGCCGCTCGACCAACTTGCGGATCACCGCGATCTTGGTGTGCGCCGTCGCACCGATCCGGTAGCGCTCCTCGGGTTCGGCGGAGGCGTAGGTCAGCCGCTCGGCGTCGGTCATCGTGACCCGCACCTCGGTGCAGTCGGCGGGCGCGATGTAGCCCTGCGCCTCGATGTCTTTCCACGGGGCGTCGTAGCGTTTGGGCCCGATCAGGCTGAAGACGTCGTCCTCGCGGCCGTCTTCGCGCACCAGCGTCGCGGTGAGGCCGAGCCGTCGGCGGGACTGCAGGTCGGCGGTCATCCGGAAGACCGGCGCGGGCAGCAGGTGCACCTCGTCGTAGACGACCAGGCCCCAGTCGCGGGCGCCGAACAGCTCGAGGTGGACGTATTCGCCTTTGCGACGCGTCGTCATGATTTGGTAGGTCGCGATGGTGACCGGCTTGATCTCTTTCTTCTCACCGGAGTATTCACCGATCTCGTCCTCGGTCAGCGAAGTGCGCTTGAGCAGCTCGCTTTTCCACTGCCGGCCGCTGACGGTGTTGGTGACCAGGATCAGCGTGGTCGCGCCGGCCCGCGCCATCGCCGCCGCACCGACGATCGTCTTGCCGGCGCCGCACGGCAGGACGACGACGCCCGAGCCGCCATGCCAGAAGCCGTCGACCGCCATCTGCTGGTAGTCGCGCAGCTCCCAGCCGTCGAGTTTCATCGAGATCGGGTGCGCCTCGCCGTCGACGTAGCCGGCCAGATCCTCGGCCGGCCAACCCACCTTGAGCAGCGCCTGCTTGAGCCGGCCGCGCTCGGACGGGTGCACGAGCACCGTCTCGGGGTCCAGCCGGAGGCCGATCATCGGGCTGACCTTCTTGCTGCGGACGACCTCCTCGAGCACGGCCCGGTCGGTGGTGCGCAGGACCAGCCCATGGACCGGGTCCAGCTCGAGCCGGAGCCGGCCGTAGCGATCCATCGTGTCCGCGACGTCGACCAGCAGGGCATGCGGTACGGCGTACCGGCTGAAGCGCACCAGGGCGTCGACGACCTGCTCGGCGTCGTGCCCCGCGGCGCGGGCGTTCCACAGCCCGAGCGGGGTGAGCCGGTAGGTGTGCACGTGCTCCGGTGAGCGTTCGAGCTCGGCGAACGGCGCGATCGCCCGCCGGCACTCACCCGACAGCGGATGGTCGATCTCCAGGAGCAGGGTCTTGTCGCTCTGCACGATCAGGGGTCCGTCGGTCATCGTGCTCCCTCAACGCCCATGGGCTCAGTCACCTTCCACGTCGGCGACGCCGGTGATCCGGTGGATCGAGAAGGTGCGGTCTTCTTGGCGCAGATGGTCGTACGCCGCGACGTAGCCACCCTCGACCGACCGTGGTTCGACCACCCGGCTGGTCGAGCGGCCCTGCGCGTCGACATAGCCCAGCCAGACCTGCTGGCCGCTCCGGGCCGCCTGCTGCAGGAAGGCCAATGTGTCGACGGTCGTCGACCGGGTGGTGGTCACCGGCGCCCTGCGGGCGGCACGGGCAGCCAGATCTCCCGCCCGCAGGGCGATCACACCCAGCCGGGCCGACTCGTCACTGATCATCGGTGGCTCGCCGTGCCGACCGGGTCGCTGCCGCACCGGCGTACGCCGGGCCTCGGGCCGGGCTAGCAGCAGCGCGCCGTCCGGTGCCTCGGCGGCCGGCGCGTGGCCGAGGGCCCGCAGCACCTCGAGCACCTGGTTCACCGGCGCCTGGCTGGCCAGGACGGTCGGCGCGAGTCGGCGCAGCCGCAGCCCCTCGGCCTTCTTGGTGGCGAGTACCTCGGTGATCAGGGCCTCGTCGTCGCAGCGCAGGTAGGAGGTAGCCACGCCGACCCGCAGCCGGCCGTGCCGTCGGGCGACGTCGTCGATGAGATAGCTCAACCCCTGCGGTACCGGGGTCCGCGAGCGGGTCCGGAACAGCTCCTGCAGGTCGCCTGCGGTGCGGCCGAGGTCGAGCGCCCGGCGGACGGTCTGCTCGGTGACCCGGTAGACGGTCGCCCCGCCGGTCGACTCGACGTCGGCGACGGCCGCCAGCTCGCGGGCGAGGTCGCGTTCGAGTGGGCCCGGTGCGATCACGGTGAGGTCGGGTTGCACGAGGACGTGGTCGAGCGGCTCGGGAAGCAGGGCCGCGAGCTGCCGGGCCGCCAGCCGGTCCTCACCCGCCAGCAGCGAACGGGCGAAGGAGGAGGGGCCACCGCGGCCGGTCACCCCCAACATCTCGGCCTCCTCCAGGGTCCAGCCGGTCAGCAGGTCGCGGAGCCGGCCACCGCGGCGGGGCGCCCGCCAGGTCAGCAGGACGGTGACCGACTCGCAGGTCGGCGCTTTGCCGGCCGGCACCTCCACCAGCAGGTCGAGGACCCGTCGCCGATCGGTCGGCGCGGACGGCCGCTCGAGCTCGGGACCCAGGGCAGCGAGCGCCTTGTCCCGGTCGTCGCGCTCGCCGACCAACGCGGGCAGCCGGGTCAGC
>JAYUMN010000232.1:0-3128 GCA_043762595.1 Frankiales bacterium | reverse complement strand
CTGCAGCAGATCTGCCAGGCGTTCGGCGGCCCGGGCCGGGTGGCGCTCGGCTTCGAACCGTCGTATTCGATGCACCCGCTGCTCGCGGCTGGCACCTCGACCGGTTGGGTGGCGGCGCCGCGGGCCGCCGACTTCAGTCTCCCGTTGGACCTGGCGGTCGAGGCGGTCCGGGAGCAGCGGCCGGCGATCGTGTTCATCACCACCCCCAACAACCCGACCGGGACGACGACGCCGCTCGAGGTCGTGGCCGCCGTGTGCGCCGCCTGCGACGGGATCGTCGTCGTCGACGAGGCCTACGCCGAGTTCTCCGGCGAGCCGTCCGCCGTCACGCTGCTCGCCGCGCACCCGCGGCTGCTGGTGTCCCGCACGATGAGCAAGGCGTTCGCGATGGCGGGTACCCGGCTGGGTTACCTGGCCGCCTCGGCGCAGGTCGTCGATGCCCTGCGCCTGGTCCGGCTGCCCTACCACCTGTCGGCGCTGACCCAGGCCGCGGCCCGGGTGGCGCTGGCGCACACCACGGAGTTGCTCGGCACGGTCGAGCTGGTCAAGGCCCAACGTGACCGGATGGTCGAGGCGCTGCTGGGGTTGGGCCTGCAGGTCGTGCCGACGGCAGCCAACTTCCTGCTCTTCGGGCCGTTCGCCGATCCCAGCGCCGTGTGGCAGCAGCTGCTGGACCGCGGTGTGCTCGTCCGCGACGTCTCGACCGGACCGGCGCTGACCGGCTGGCTGCGGGTCAACGCCGGCACCGAGTCCGAGACCTCCGCGTTCCTCGCCGCGGTGACCGACGTGGTGCTGTCGGCTACTTCACCGTCAGAATGATCCTCATCCACGGGTGGATGCAGCACTGGAATTTATAGGTCCCCCGGGAGAGACCGGCGGTCTGGAACGCGGCCTTGCTGCCGGCGGACACGAACAGGCTGCGTTCCCCCGGTCCGGTGGGGGAAAGCGACCCGGGGGAATTCTCCTTGGCGCATTCCGGGGCCAACATGGTGTTTCCGGACAGGCCATTCAGCGGGAGCACGAAGCCGCCACCGAAGGTGTTGACCAGGGTGAAGGTGTGCGTCTCGCCGCCGCGGTTCTCCACGATGACCGGCCGGCCGCTTTTCACCTGCAGCATCTCGGGCGTGAAGCGCCACTCCTCGGCCTGCTGGGTGCGCTGTAGCTCGGCGATGAACTCGCCGAACGTCGTCTCCCCGTCGCCGACGCAGGTGCCCGGTCCCACAAAGGTGTTGAACGAGCTGGCTTCACAGTCGTCGAACATGCGCACCGCCTTCCCGGAGGACGCGTCGCTCGCCGTGGGACTGATGATCAGAAAGACACTTGCCAGACTGGACACGCCGAGGGCCGTGACTGCACGACTGATCCGCATGGCGACATTCCTTGGTGGCCACCGCTGGCCGTTCGCCCCTCGGCCGCCGACAGGCTTCGCCGACCGTCCGAACACTGTGGCACCGCGACGACCTGGTGGCCAGCGATTAGGCGTCGGGGATGCCGACGTCGGCGGTGACCGGCCGGACGACCAGGGCGACGCCGACCGCGGCGACCACGATGCCGCCGATCGAGATTGCCGCGAGTCGCTCGCCGAAGACCAGATAAGACTCGACGGCGGTCGCCGGGGGCACCAGATAGAACAGGCTTGACACCCCGGCCGCGCTGCCCCGCCGCAGCAGCACGAGCAGCAGCAGCACGGCGCCGATCGACAGCACGACGACGAGCCAGACCAGCGCGCCGACGAAGTCCGGGGTCCAGTCGATCCGCATCGGCTCGGTGGCAGTCGCCAGGCTGAGCAGGACGGCCGCTGCCCCGGCGTACTGCACGGCGGTGCCCCACAGCAGGGGGATCCCGTCGCCGTGGCGTTTTTGCCACAGCGTCCCGGCCGTGCCGCCGCCGAGCGCCACCAGGCAGGCGACGATGCCGTCGATTGGCAGCGCCGCCCGGTGCGCGGCGAGCCCGGGGGCCAGCACGATGGCCACCCCCGCGACGCCGAGGGCGAGCCCCAGCCATTGCCGGCGCATGAGGTGTTCGCCGAGCAGCCGGCTGGCGAGCGCCGCGACCAGCACTGGTTGCAGGCTCACGATCACCGCCGACACCCCCGCCGGGGTGCCGCGTGAGATCGCGAAGAAGACCCCGCCCAGGTACGTCGCGTGCAGCAGCAGCCCCGACACGGCGGCGCGACCAGCCTGCTCGCGGTCGATCGCGGTGCCGGTGAGCGCTGCGGCAGTGGCCAGCAGCGCGCTCGCGATGGCCAGCCTGAGCGCCAGAAAGGTGAACGGATCGGCGTACGGCAGGCCGTACTTCGCCCCGACGAATCCGGTGCTCCAGAGCAGGACGAAGATCGCGGGCGCTGCTGCGATCGCCCTGGCCCGGCTCAGCGGACCAGCTTGTCGAGCAGCCGATCGAGCTCGGCGCGCGGATCGTCGGTCGTCCCCAGGTGCACCGGGCTGGCCTGCAGGACCGTGCTGCGCGGGGCGGTCAGCCAGCCGAACCGCTGCCGCAGCGTCGTCGTGCCGGCCGGGCCGGTGCCCGCGCAGGCACGGCAGACCGCATCGAGCGCTGCCTGGACCGCCGGGACGTCCGCCGCCGGGTCGAGGGCGAGCAGCCGGCGTTCGTCTAGCTGCACCTGGGCGGCCAGGAAGTCGAGCTCCCGGGCGTACAGCACGACGCCGACGTTGACGAATTCGCCGCGCTCGACCCGTGGCACCGCCCGCAGCGTGGCGTACTCGAACAGGCTCATCGCGGCCACCAGTCGTGGGCCGAGACCCGCCGCTGCAGGTGGTCGACGTAGGCGGCCCGGACGGCGTCGGGCCGCTCGAAACCTGGCTCGCCGTCGAGCCAGGCGTCCGGCACCAGGCTCAGTACCTCGCCGAGCAGGTCGGTGGTGATCTGCGGGGCCAGCAATTCCTCGGCCGCCGCGCGCTCGGTGGCCTGCTCGGCCAGGACGTGCCCGGCGGCGTCATAGGACCGGGTGACCGAGCCACTGGCGCGGGCCCAGGCGTGGTGGAACACCAGGCACGCACCGTGGTCG
Source organism: Frankiales bacterium (assembly GCA_043762595.1). Lineage (GTDB taxonomy): Bacteria > Actinomycetota > Actinomycetes > Mycobacteriales > SCTD01 > JAYSQK01. The sequence continues at coordinate 103 of JAYUMN010000232.1, read as the reverse complement.
ATTAGGTAGAGCTCGCGGTGCCACATCAGCAAATTGGGGTTGCGCCAGCTTCGGTCGACGTTGCTGACCAGGGCGTCGAACCACAGCACCTTGCTTGCGAGCA
>JAYUMN010000231.1:0-11137 GCA_043762595.1 Frankiales bacterium | reverse complement strand
CGGTCCTTTGTGCCGTACTCGATGAACGTGCCGATGGCCGCGTCGACCACGCAGTGGTTGTTCCACCAGGCGTAGCGCAGGTCGCGCTCGAGCAGCGGCCGGTTGCGCTCGTCGGCCAGCGCCATCAGCAAGATGGAGTAGCCGTTGCTGATGTGGCGTGACTCGTCGGACTGGACCGAGTGGAACACCGTCGGCAGCAGGTAGTCACCGTTGGCGGCGGCCTCGGACGGCATGGCCACGAACAGCGTGTTGGTGAACGCCGTCTCGGCCACGATCGTCAGGTAGATGTTGGCCGCGGTGATCGCGTCCCCGGTGATGAAGCCTTCACCGAACTGCCGACCGATGGTGCCGGCGTAACAGTTGGCGAACGCCTTCTCGCTGATGTCGAACCCGGCCGGGTCGATGTAGTGGTTCATGTAGAGCCGCTTGAGGTTCATCTGGATCGTCGAGTGCCGGACCTCGTCGATCATCTGCACCGCCAGGCCGTTGTGCACCTCGGGGTTGGGGACGGCGCCGATCGCCAGTGGCATCGCCCGCGCCGCCGAGATCTCCGGGAAGGGGATGATCGACAGGAACAGCTTCTGCCATTCCATCCAGCGCTGCTGGACCTGGCGGAACATGTTCCCGCGGATCGCGCCGTCCATCGCACCGAACACGCGCTGGTCTTTCTCCTCCTCCATCGGAAAGTAGGAGCGCAGGATCTGCTTGAGCGGGTCCTTTTTCGGTGCCTTCTCGAACGTGTAGTCGGTCGCATACTTCTGGTTGGGGGTGACGTACGTCGGGTCCCAGGACAGTTCTTTGATCTTCTCGTGCGCCCTTGTCAGGCTCTGTCGACTCACCATGCTCCTCCGGGATCTCGCTATTGCGGTCTCATGGAGACGCACCCTGCAGCCACCGCGACGGGCGGCATTCGGCGTCGACGTCACGATCACCCGCTGTGATCCGGGCCACAAGCAGTGGCATTCCGCAGTGCCGGAAAGTCTCAGGTCCAGGGGCTTTGTCGCTGGGCGAAATGGCCGGCGCCAGCGTCGAGGCGACCTGCGGCATGCTTGCGGCGACGGCCCGGACGGGGCGGCGCGGAGGTATGCGTTGAGCACGAGTGGCAGCCCGACCGGGACGGTGAACTCCGTGACGGACGATCAACTCGGCGCGTGGGTCGCCGCGCTGGACGAGGTGATCGACGAACTGCACGACGACCTGGTGCGCCGTTCCATCGTGCACCTGCAGACCCTGCGGGCCGAGGTCCAGCGTGTGGTGGGGCTCAGCGACTGAACCAGCCCGGGCGCACAGCGGGCTCAGCGTTCGCTGGCCACCAGTGGCGCATCGACGAAGGCGTTGGCCTCGGCGATCAGCCGGGTCATCTGTGCTGCGCCCTGCCGCACGATGCGCTCGAGGCGGAGTTGCCGCTCCTCGAACTCGACCGCCGGGACCGACACGGCCATCGTGCCAACCACCTTGCCGGACGGGTCCGACACGGGCGCAGCCAGACAGGCGGACTTGAGCTGGAACTCCTCGACCTCCATCACGACCCCGCGTCGGCGGGCGTCGTCGAGCTCGGTCTCGAGCTCCCATCGGTCGACGACCGTCAGCGGCGTCAGCCGCTGCATGCCGTGCGCTGACAGGTACGCCCGCCGGGCACCGGGCGGCAGGGTCGAGAGCATCACCTTGCCGAACGCCGTCGCATGAGCGGATTCAGCGAAGCCGACGTCGAGCATGTCGATTCGCGGCGTGCTGGCCGAGTCCACAACGTGCACGAGCACGATCTCGGTGTCGCGGAACATCGCGAAGTACGCGGCCGCCTTGGCCCGGTCGTGGACGAGGGCCACCGCCGAGGCCAGCCCGGGCGTGACGTCAAGCTTGCTACGGAGCTGCTGGTAGAGCTTGGGGATCTTGTAGCCGATCCCGAAGCCGTGCTTGTCGTCCAGCCGGACGAGATAGCCCTCGTTCACCAGGGTGTTGATCAGGTGGTAGGTCGTCGACAGCTTGAGTCCGGCCCGCCGGGCGATGGCCTTGGCCGTGACGCCTTCCTCGGCGCAGGAAACCACGTCGAGCACGCGTAGCGCCCGCTGCACCGAGCCGAGTAGCCCACGCTCGCGGTCGGTTGCCGTCTCTGAAGCCGTCACTGGCAGTCCTCCGGGGTCAGGTCGTGCTGGGCGTCGGTCAGCGGTGGACGGCCTTGGCGTGCGTGCGCCGCGGACGGGCCGACCAGTTGGGCGGCTCACCCGAACGTTGGTTTTCGCAACATCCTGAGAGTGCCTCAGCGTGACGCAAACCACAAGGCACCGAGCCGCCAAGATCGCAACCCGGAATCAGACGGGGACCCCAGGACGCCGCCGCGGCGTGACCAGAGCCGACGCCGGGGTAGACAGGAAGCGACACCGACCCAGGAGACGCCTTGATCACGCATGCCCGCCCGACCGTCGAGGCCCAGCGATGAGCAGCCCCAAGGCCTGGCCCGGGACGCCGTACCCGCTTGGCGCAACCTATGACGGGACCGGCACCAACTTCGCGTTGTTCAGCGAGGTCGCGACCCAGGTGGAGTTGTGCCTGTTCGACGAGGCCGGGGTCGAGAGCCGTGTCCCGCTCCCCGAGCGGGACGCTTTCGTCTGGCACGGCTACCTGTCCAACGTCGGCCCCGGCCAGCGCTACGGCTACCGGGTCCACGGGCCCTACGAGCCCGAGCATGGGCACCGCTGCAACCCGAGCAAGCTGCTGCTGGACCCCTACGCCAAGGCCATCGACGGGACCATCGAGTGGGGTGAGGCCCCGTTCTCCTACCGGTTCGACGCCAACGAAGAGTTCAACGACGACGACTCGGCCGCTTCCGTGCCCAAATCGGTCGTGATCAGCCCCTTCTTCGACTGGGGCAACGACCGGCACCCGCGTACGCCGTACAACGAGACGGTCATCTACGAGGCGCACGTCAAGGGCCTGACCCAGACCCACCCGGGAATCCCCGAGGACATCCGTGGGACCTACGCAGCGCTCGCCCACCCGGTGATGATCGAGCACTTCGCCAAGCTGGGAGTGACGGCGGTGGAGCTCATGCCAGTGCACCAGTTCGTGCACGACAGCCATCTCGCCGAGCGCGGAAAACGCAACTACTGGGGCTACAACACGATCGGCTTCCTGGCCCCGCACAACGATTACTCCTCGGCTGGCTCGCGTGGGCAGCAGGTCCAGGAGTTCAAGGCAACGGTGAAGGCGCTGCACGAGGCAGGCCTCGAGGTGATCCTCGACGTCGTCTACAACCACACCGCAGAGGGCAACCAGATGGGCCCGACGCTGTCGTTCCGGGGCATCGACAACGCCGCCTACTACCGGCTGGTGGACGGCGACCGGGCGCATTACTACGACACCACCGGCACCGGCAACACGTTGCTCATGAAGCATCCGCACGTGCTCCAGCTGATCATGGACTCGCTGCGCTACTGGGTCACCGAGATGCACGTCGACGGCTTCCGGTTCGACCTGGCGAGCTCGCTGGCCCGGCAGTTCCACGAGGTCGACCGGCTGTCGGCGTTCTTCGACCTGGTGCAGCAGGACCCGATCATCAGCCAGGTCAAGCTCATCGCCGAGCCGTGGGACATCGGCGAGGGCGGCTACAACGTCGGCGGCTTCCCACCGCTGTGGACCGAGTGGAACGGCAAGTACCGCGACACGGTCCGCGACTACTGGCGTGGTGACGAGGCGGCCCTTGCGGAGTTCGCCTCCCGGCTGACCGGGTCGGCCGATCTCTACGAACAAGATGGTCGCCGGCCCTACGCGTCGATCAACTTCGTCACCGCCCACGACGGCTTCACCCTGCACGACCTGGTCAGCTACAACGACAAGCACAACGAGGCCAACGGAGAGGACGGCAACGACGGCGAGAGTCACAACCGGTCTTGGAACTGCGGCGTCGAGGGGGAGACCGACGACCTCGAGGTGGTGGCGTTGCGGGAGCAACAGAAGCGCAACTTCCTGGCCACGCTGTTCTTAAGCCAGGGGGTGCCGATGTTGCTGCACGGCGACGAGCTCGGCCGCACCCAGCACGGCAACAACAACGTCTACGCCCATGACGACGAGCTGGCCTGGGTGGACTGGGAACGCGCTCGCGACTTCGAGGTGCTGACCGAGTTCACCGGCAAGCTCGCCCGGCTGCGCAAGGAGCACCCGGTGTTTCGTCGGCGGCGGCACTTCCAGGGCCGGCCGATCAAAGGGACGCCGACCGAGGACATCGCCTGGTTCACCCCGGCCGGGGAGGAGATGTCGGACGAGGACTGGGACACCGGCTTCGCCAGGTCGGTCAGCGTCTTTCTCAACGGTGAGGCGATCCGCGAGTCCGACGCCCGAGGCGAGCGAGTCGTCGACGACCAGTTCTTCCTGCTGCTGAACGGCCATCACGAGGCGATGGACTTCGTCGTGCCGCAGATCGGGGACGGTGAGCGCTGGACCGTCGAGATCGACACCGCGTTCCCGATGCTCGACGACGCAGAACGGCGGAGCTTCAAGACGCAGGAGGGCGTCCCGGTCGAGGCCCGCTCGGTGATCCTGCTGCGCAAGGTCTTCTAGGCGTGCTGCCAGCGCCCGGCCGACCCGCTCCGGTCAGCACCTACCGGCTGCAGCTGACCCCCGACTTTGGCTTCGCCGAGGCCGCCGCAGTGGTGCCCTATCTCGCTCGGCTCGGGATCTCGCACGTCTACTGCTCGCCGTGGCTGCAGGCGGCGCCGGGCTCCCAGCACGGTTACGACGTCATCGACCACAGCCAGCTCAACGCCGAGCTCGGCGGCCGCGCGGGATTCGAGCAGCTGTTGGCCGCCTGCCGCACCAGCGGGCTCGGCATCTTGCTCGACATCGTTCCGAACCACATGGCGATCAGCGAGCCCGAGTCACAGAACGCTGCCTGGTGGTCGCTGCTGGAGCTCGGCCGCGACTCGGCGTACGCGTCGTGGTTCGACGTGGACTGGGACGCCCAGGACGGCAAGGTGCTCGTGCCCGTGCTGGGTGCCCCGCTGGCCGAAGCGATCGGCGACGTGCAGTTGGCCGGCGACCGGTTGCGCTACTACGACCACGAGCTGCCGATCGCGCCCGGCACGCTGGTCGAGGGCGACGTCGCGGCGACGCTGGCGGCGCAGCACTACCGGCTGTGCCACTGGCGGGTCGCAGTCGAGGAGCTCAACGTCCGTCGGTTCTTCGATGTCACGACCCTGGCCGCGGTGCGGGTCGAGGATCCGGCCGTCTTCGACGCAACCCACGCGCTGGTGTTGCGGCAGCTGCAGGACGGCGAGGTCGACGGGCTGCGGATCGACCACCCGGACGGCCTGGCCGACCCGGGTGGCTATCTCGACCGGCTGGCCGTCGCCAGCGGCGGCGCCTACGTCGTCGTCGAGAAGATCCTTGAGCCCGGCGAGCAACTGCCGGTGACCTGGGCCTGCGCCGGCACGACCGGTTACGACGCGCTGAACCTCGTGCTGGGGTTGTTCGTCGATCCAGCCGGCGATCAGCCGCTGACCGACCTGTGGCAGTCGCTGACCGGCGACCGGTCGTCCTTCGCCGAGGTGGTGGCCCGGACCAAGCGTCAAGTGCTGTCCGAGGTGCTGCCGGCCGAGGTCAACCGGCTCGTCGGCGTCGCGCTGCGGGCCTGCGGCGGGCTCGACCTCACCCGGCGGGGGTTGCGCGAGGCGCTCGTCGAAGTGCTCGCGTCGTTCGCCGTCTACCGGGCCTATCTGCCGCCGGCCGGGCCGGCCGACACCGTCGCCCGTGCCGAAGTTGCGCACGCCGTGTCGGCGGCGAAGATCACCCTGCCGTCCCGGGCCCGCGAGATCGACGTGGTGGCTGCCCTGGCGCTGGCCGACCTGCCCGCACCGGAGTTCGTAACGCGCTTCCAGCAGACCTGCGGGCCGGTGATGGCCAAGGGCGTCGAGGACACCGCCTTCTACCGCTACCTGCGGCTGTCGGCGCTGTGCGAGGTGGGCGGCGACCCGTCGGTCTTCGGCACCTCCATCGAGCACTTCCACCGGGCCTGCGCGGCGACCCAGGAGCATTGGCCGCTGACGATGACGACGCTGACCACCCACGACACCAAACGGTCCGAAGATGTCCGGGCCCGGCTGGTGCTGCTCTCGCAGGTGCCGGCGACCTGGGGCGAGGTGGTCACCCGATGGTCAGCGCTGGCCGCCCGGCACGGCAGCCTCGACGCCGCGACCGAGCAGCTGGTCTGGCAGAGCCTCGTCGGGGCCTGGCCGATCACGCCCGACCGGGCCGCCGCCTACCTCGAGAAGGCCACCCGTGAGGCGAAGGCGCACACCTCCTGGGTCGACCCTGTCCCGGCGTACGACGGGGCAGTGGCCGGCTTCGTCCGGGGGGTGCTCGCCGACGAGGCGATCACCGGCGAGCTGGCGGCGTTCGTCACCTCACTCGAGCCCGCATGGCAGGCGACGGCCCTGGCGCAGAAGCTGGTCCAGCTCACGATGCCCGGGGTCGCAGACGTCTACCAGGGCACCGAGCTGTGGGACCTCTCGCTCGTCGACCCGGACAACCGGCGCCCAGTCGACTATGCCGCTCGCGCCGCGGGACTCCACGCGCCGGCCCATCCCAAGCTGCGCCTGGTGCGGACCGCCCTACGCCTGCGTCGTGAGCATCCCGCCTGGTTCGGCGCGGACGCGACCTACACAGCGCTGGACGCCGGGCCCGGGGCGGTGGCGTTCTGCCGGACCGGCAGCGTCGTGACGGTCGCCCCGGTCCGCTCGACCCGCGCCTGGTCGGCTTCGGACGCCGTGACATTGCCGCCGGGGAGCTGGACCGATGCGCTGACCGGGGCCGAGCGGTCCGGGCGGGTGCAGCTCGCGGACCTGCTCGAGGAGTTCCCGGTCGCCCTGCTCGTCTCCGGGGTGGCCCTGGCGGAAACGGGCAGGGTGGAGGCATGACGTCCTACCGGGTCTGGGGCCCGAAGCCCACGCAGGTCGAGCTGGTGCTGGGGCGAACCCGGTACCCGATGGTCCGCGACGACGCGGGCTGGTGGTACGCCGACGTGTCGGACGCCGGGCCGGACTACGCCTTCTCGTTGGACGCAGGTGAGCCGCGGCCCGACCCGCGCAGCGCCTGGCAGGCGGCCGGTGTGCACGGGCCGTCGCGGCTGGTCGAGCACGACGCCTACCAGTGGTCAGATCGCCTGTGGCGGGGGCTCCCGCTGCCGGGGTCGGTGCTCTACGAGCTGCACGTCGGCACGTTCACCGCAGCGGGCACGTTCGACGCGGCGATCGAGCGGCTCGACCACCTCGTCCAACTCGGGATCGATGCCATCGAGCTACTGCCCTGCAACGCCTTCGCCGGTGAGCGCGGCTGGGGCTACGACGGGGTGGCGTGGTTCGCCGTCCACGACCCGTACGGCGGACCGGACGGCCTCAAGCGATTCGTTGACGCCTGCCATCGGCGGGGTCTCGGCGTCGTGATGGACGTCGTCTACAACCACCTGGGGCCGGCCGGCAACTACCTGCCCGAGTTCGGGCCGTACCTCACCGAGGCCCACACCACCCCGTGGGGGCCGGCCATCAACTTCGACCGGGCCGGGAGTGACGAGGTACGTCGCTATGTTCTCGACAACGCCGCAATGTGGCTGCGGGACTACCACATCGACGGGCTCCGGCTCGACGCCGTGCACGCCCTCGTCGACGAGCGGGCCACCCACCTCCTGGAAGAGTTGTCGGTCGAGGTCGCCGGGCTGGCCGCCCAGCTGCGCAAGCCACTGTTCCTTATCGCCGAGAGCGATCTGAACGACAGTCGACTCGTCACCGCCCGGGAGGCCGGTGGTGAGGGCCTGGACGCACAGTGGGCCGACGACGTGCACCACGCCCTGCACAGCAACCTGACCGGCGAGACCGCCGGCTACTACGGCGATTTTGGTTCGCTCTCGGTGCTCGCCAAGGCGCTCACCGGCGTGTTCGTCCATGACGGTGGCTGGTCGAGTTTCCGTGACCGAGCGCACGGTCGCCCGGTGCCACCGGCACTGCCCGGCTCCCGTTTCGTGGTGTACCTCCAAGACCACGACCAGATCGGCAACCGGGCCACCGGCGACCGGATCGCCTCGACGCTGTCCGACGGCCTGCTGAAGGTCGGCGCCGCGCTGGTGCTGACGTCGGCCTGCACCCCGATGCTGTTCATGGGCGAGGAGTGGGGGGCCCGCACCCCATGGCAGTTCTTCTCTGACCACGAGGCCAATCTCGGCGAGGCGGTCAGCCAGGGCCGGCGGGCTGAGTTCGGCGCGCATGGCTGGGCGACCGAGGACATCCCCGATCCGCAGGACCGATCCAGCTTCGAGGCCTCGAAACTGGATTGGTCCAAGCTCGAAGGCGAGCGGGAGCAGTCGCTGCTGACCTGGACGCGTGATCTGCTTGCCCTACGCCGGAACCGGCTCGAGCTCAGCGACGGGCGGCGGGACCGGGTCGAGGTCACCTATGACGAGCAGGCCCGCTGGCTCGTCGTGCGCCGGGGCAGGGTGGCTGTCGCCTGCAACCTGCGGCAGGAGCGGCAAACGGTGCCCGTGCCCGGCACGCCGGTTGCTGCGTTGCTCGCGAGCGAGACGGGCTTCGTCTACGGCGACGGAAAAGTCGAGACCGACGGTGAAAGCGTCGTCGTGCTCGAACTGCTCGGCTGATGGCTATCCGTCGAGGGTCACCCGGAGCTCGTCTTCCAGGGCGGCGAGATCAACGACGGTCTCGGCGACCTCGAACGATCGGGCACTGAGGTCGTCGATCCGCGGGCTCAGCAGGGTGAGCGGGCCGAGGCCAGCCAGGCGGGCGAAGATCCCGTCGTTGCTGGCGACGAAAAATTGTGCCGGCCGCCCTGCCACCAACGCCGTCGCCTCGTCGAGAAGGAGATAGTCAGCCTCGTTGCGGCCGGCCGGGACGGCGTAGGCGGTCGGGCCCATCACCCCGAGCCACGGCCGGCTGCGGGCGACGGCGCCGTCCTGGCCGGCGAGCACGACGTGGTCGGCGCCAGCGGCGAGGACCGCGAGCAGCGCCAGCCGCCCGCTCAACGTCGCCGTGTCGGCCCGGATGTTGTCAAGGTCGACGAGCAGGACCCGGCGTCCGCCGGCCGGCTCCCAGGACAGGTTGTCGGCTGCCCACGCCTGCATCGCTTCGGCCAGCGGCCCGGCGCCCGCCGGGAGCCGGGGCAGGGCCGGTTCGAGGGATAGATCGAGCCACTCCAGGTCGTCATCAGCTGCTCCACCGAGGCCCATCGGGTGAGGGTGCCACGTCCGGCTCGGCAGACCAGCCGGCGGTCAGGAATGCCACAAGCGAGGGCAGCTCCCGTCGTACGTAGGCAAGGTTGTGGCCTGCGTCCGGCGTCCGCACCAGGGGGTGGACGCCGGATTGCCGGAGCAGATCCGCGAAGCGCTCAGCCTCCCCGGCAACCAACGGCTCGTCGTCATGGTCACCTTCACTCAACAGCACCCGCATGCCCTGGGCCGCCGCGACCCGATGGTCGGGGCTGTTGGCGGTGCGCGTCGCGGCATCTCCGCCGAAGACCCCCGACGGGTCGTCGACCTGGAAGTAGCCCGCGAAAGAGGCGACCTGGCCGTACAGGGACGGGTGACGCAGGGCAAGGTTCATCGCGCCGTAGCCGCCCATCGAGAACCCGGCGAGCGCGCGCAGTGCGCGGGGCCGGGGATGCGTTCCCTCCACCGCGCGCGGGAGGACCTCGGTGACGAAGCGCTCGAGTCGGAGTGCGCCGTCGCGCGAGTCCGCCCACTCCGGGTCGTCGATCCCGGTGGCGTTACCGTCCGGGGCGGCCACCACGAACGGCGCCACCTGTCCGGTCTGCAGCAGTGTGTCGAGCTGGCGCGCCAGCCCGAGCCGGGCCAGGTCGGACGACGAGCCGGGCAGCCCGTGCAGGTAATACAGCACCGGCAGGCAGCTGGCGTCCGGGACGTCAGGCGTGTAAGTCCAGACGGCCCGGTCGCCCCGGTCGGCATCCCCGGACGGCACCCTTAGCACCCTGACCTGGCCGGCGCGGGCGGGTCGGGCTTGCCGACAAGGCGTTGGCGGCGAGCGGGGAGCTGCCTCGACCTGCGGCTGGACCAGCGTCGCGCGAACCGCGACGGGCGCACCGTGGGTGGGACGGGTCACCAGGGCGGTCGCGGCCAGGACTGCTGCGATGAGTAGGACCAGCGCTCGCAACCCACGACCTCCTGCACCCGATAACCGCCACCCGACGGTAGCGCTGACCGGAGGTCCCGTCCGCCAGGTCGTGTATGTCATGGCGCGGTTATCCTCGTCGCGCGGCTGGCACCGGCCTTCCGCCCGATTGGCGGCCCGATGTACATCCCAGAACACTTCGCTGCCGATGACGCTGCGGTGCGCCGGCTGTTGACCGACCACGGTGCAGCTGACCTCATCACGACCACGACGTCGGGGTTGCTGGCGACGCTGCTGCCGTTCGTGTACGACGCGGACACCGGCGAGCACGGCATCCTGCTCGGGCACTTGGCACGCAACAACGACCAATGGCGGCAGGGCGCGCTCGGCGACGCGCTGGTGATCGTGCGAGGCCCGGATGCGTATGTCTCCCCCACCTTCTACCCCAGTAAGGCCGAGCACGGCCGGGTCGTGCCGACCTGGAACTACGTCACCGCGCACGTATACGGGCGGCTCGTCGTCCACGACGATCCCGACTGGGTCGAGGCGCTGGTCCGCCGGTTGACCGAGCGACACGAGGCCGCCAGCCCGCGTCCATGGTCGGTGGACGACGCGCCATCAGCCTTCGTGGCCGGGCAGTTGCGTGCCATCGTCGGGGTCGAAGTCGTCATCAGCCGGATCGAGGCCAAGACCAAGCTCAGCCAGAACCGGCCGGGAGCCGACATCGACGGTGTCATCGAAGGGCTGGCGGCGCGCGGCGAGTTGCCGGTGGCTGAGGCGGTCCGGGCCGCAAGACCCCGGCCCACCAGGTAGGCCGCTCAGCGCCAAGCGCTTGGGTGCGCCGACGGAGGCGGCAGCCGCTGCTGCGGTTCGTGCTGCTGAAAGCTCGGCTTGTCGGCTCGGCTCGTGGGCTCGGCCTGTGGTCTGCGCCGCCCTGCTCCGGCCGGTCTCGACGAGCGGCTGGCGTTGCGGGAGGTCGCTGCGGTCGACGCCTTCGGCACCGGTGTCCAGGTCGGCCG
>JAYUMN010000230.1:0-9943 GCA_043762595.1 Frankiales bacterium | reverse complement strand
GGGCCTCCAGGAACGCCAGGCTGGCCGCGGCCGGTGTTGGTGGTGAACGCTTGGTGAGGGCAGCCGTCGCGGATCTGGAACGCGTCCAGCGTCGCCCCGGGGTGCGGCAGTTCACGGCGGACGACGGGACGACCATCACGACCCGACGGCCGGTATCGGTGCCGCGCCGCCGGCACGTAGCGCCCCTACGATGCGACTGATCCTGGCCGGTTTCGGCGTGGTGATGTGCGCGCTTGGAGCGCTGGTGGTTGCGGGAAGGTCGGGATTCGCCGTAGTTCTGGCCGTGCTCGCGGCGGTCGCGGCGACCGACTTCGTCGTTGTCGTGCACCGAAAGCGCCGCGGTGAACCTGGCTGACCGACAGGGACTGCAAGCGCCCGCTGCCCGAGTCCGTTCGCGGGAGCCCCGGGCCGGACGGGTCAACGACCCTACGGCGCCCGGGGCTCACGTGGTTGGTTGTTCCTTTTGCTGGCGCAGCCAGGGGAGCAGTCCACCGGCCAGGAGCATGGCGACCTGCCTGCCGGACAGCCGGTGTCGGGCGATGTACTCCTGGTCGCGGGTGGTGTTGCGCAGCGTGACCTCGGTGCCGGAGCTGATCGCGTTCCTGATGTCCGACACAACCAGCACGTCACCCTGCGCGATCCGACGGTGGTCGTCGGGGTCGGCGAACTCCAGCGCGAGCACCCCGAAGTTCGCCAGGTTCTGCCAGTGGATGCGGGCGAAGGACACCGCGAGGACCGCGCGCAGACCGAGGTAGCGCGGCGCGATCGCGGCGTGCTCCCGCGAGGATCCCTGTCCGTAGTTGGCGCCACCGACGACGATGTGTCCGTTGCCATCCTTGCTCGCAAAGACCCGCCCTGCGTAGGTCTCATCGAGCTGGCTGAAGGTGAACTCAGCCAGCTTGGGGATGTTGCTGCGATAGGGCAGCACGCTGGCCCCGGCCGGCAGGATTTCGTCGGTGGACACGTCATCGCCGACTTTGAGTGCGACCGGTGCCTCGATCCGGTCTGGCAGCGGCCCGAAGTCGGGCAGCGCTGAGATGTTCGGCCCCTTGACGAGTTCGACGCGACTGGCCTGCTCAGGCGGCATCGGCGCTTCGAACATGGCGGTGTTCACACTGGACTGGGTCGGCAGCTCGACTCGCGGATAGTCGATGCCGAGCAGCCTTGGCAGCTCGCGTGGGTCGGTGATCTGCCCGGTGAGCGCAGCCGCCGCCGCGGTCTCGGGGGAGCATAGGAAGACCGAGTCCTCCTTCGTTCCGGACCGTCCCGGAAAGTTGCGCGGGAACGTGCGCAGGCTGTTGCCCCCGACCGTCGGTGCCTGCCCCATCCCGATGCAGCCCAGGCAGCCAGACTGGTGCAGCCGCGCACCGGCGGCGATCAGGTCGAAGGTGGCGCCCATCTTCGTCAGGTCCTGCAGGATCTGCCGTGAGGAAGGGTTGATGTCGAAGGACACCCGGGGGTGCGCCTGGCGCCCACGGATGATCGCGGCGACCACGGCGAAGTCACGCAATCCTGGGTTGGCGGACGAGCCGACCACCACCTGGTCTACGTCTCGACCGGCCACCTCGCGCACCGGCACCACGTTGCCCGGTGAGCTGGGCAGCGCGATCAGCGGTTCCAGCGAGGACAGGTCGATCTCCTCGGTGACGTCGTACGCCGCGTCCTGGTCGGCGCTGAGCTCGACGAAGTCATCTTCGCGCTGCTCGGCCCGCAGGAACGCACGCACTTGTTCGTCGGCCGGGAACACGGTCGTGGTGGCGCCCAGCTCCGCCCCCATGTTGGCGATCACATGCCGGTCCATCGCGGTCAGCTGCGCCAGCCCAGGGCCGTGGTATTCGATGATCCGATTCACGCCGCCTTTGACGCCGTGCCGACGGAGCATCTCCAAGATGACGTCCTTGGCGCTCACCCAGGCCGGCAGCTCACCGGTCAGGCGCACCCCCCAGATCTCGGGCATCCGCAGGTAGACCGGTTCGCCGGCGATAGCCGTCGCCACCTCGATACCGCCGAGTCCGATCGCCAGCATGCCAAGCGACCCGCCGGCGGGGGTGTGGCTGTCCGAGCCGACCATCGTCTTGCCCGGGATCCCGAAGCGCTGCATGTGGGTGGGGTGGGAGACACCGTTGCCGGCCTTGGAATACCAGAGCCCGAACCGCTGACAGGCCGAGCGCAGAAAGGCATGGTCCTCCGCGTTCTTGCTGTCGGTCTGCAACAGGTTGTGATCGACGTACTGCACCGACACCGCAGTGCGCGACCGATCCAGGCTGAGGGCTTCCAACTCGAGCATCACCAGCGTGCCGGTGGCGTCTTGGGTGAGCGTTTGGTCGATGCGCAAGGCGATCTCAGCCCCAGCGGTCATCTCACCGGAGACCAGGTGCGCTGCAATCAGCTTCTGCGAGACGTTCTGCCCCATGCGTCCCCCCCTAGCCACCATAACCTCGTCGCCACCGACCCGTCGACCCGCCGGCCAGGGCCGGCGTCGAGGTGGAGGCCGCAGATGTGTGCGCCTGATCAACCGATACGCAGGACGGCCACGCCGCGGGCTCGACCGGCCGCCAGGTCACGCAGTGCCACATCGGCGTTGTCGAAGGCGCACGGCATGCTCTCGATCCGAGCACCGATGCGGGATACGACGAGGAGGAACCCCGCGCCATCGCGTCGGGTGTTGGCGGTCACGCTGCACACCGACCGTTCGCGGGACGGGTGCTGGGCGTAGCGCAGCGGCGGGATATCGGTGAGATGGATGCACGCGACGATCAGCGTCCGACCCTGTTCGAGGATTGAGAGCGCGACCGGAACCAGTTCGCCGGCAGGCGCGAACAGCAGGGCCGCATCGACCGGCTCGGCAGGAGTGCAATCGGTCGCCGAGCTCACACCCAGCTCCAAGGCCAGCCGACTCGCCGCCTCCGAGCGGGTCACGACACGGACTGTCGCACCCTCAGCGAGTGCGACCTGCGTGGCAAGGTGCGCCGCGCCGCCGAAGCCGTAGCTGCCCAGCCGACCGCCCGCTGGCAGCGCTGCCCGGCGCAGCGCCGAGAGACCGATGATCCCTGCGCACAGCAGCGGTGCCGCAAGCCAGTCATCGAGGCAGGCCGGCCCCGGATCGGCGTACGCCTCACGGACGATGGCGAACTGCGCGTAGCCACCGTCGGCAGCCCAACCGGTGAACGTCGCTGCCGGCCAGAAGCTCTCCCGACCTTCACGGCACCACCGTTAGCGCCCGCAGGTGCCCCGCAGCCACGCCATCCGTATCGAGGCCGCCCTGGCCAAGCTCCTCGCCTCCGAGCTTGGCTGGCGTATCGTGGACGAACCCGTCCAGATCCGCGGTGGCCGTGGCCATCAGGCGGCTGCCTCGCTGAGGACCCGCGGCGAGAAGCCGATCCCCGTCGAGCAGCTGCTCCGCGACATGCGCATCAACTGGATCTTGGAGCGCTCGAGCGAGATCATCCACCTGCTGATCGCCAGGGAGGTGGTGGACCGGCAACTGCAGGTGGCCAGTGACATCATCGCGCCCGACGAAGAGCTCCTGCAACGAGCCCAGGCCGCCGTACGCGCCACCAACTCATGCTCCGGCTAGCTGCCCACGCTCGCCATCGGGTAGGGCGAGAAGCCCATGGCGTACGACGAATTCGGGATGCTGGCCGAGCACCTGCGCTCCGCCGAACGCAACAGCCGCAAACTCGCCCGAGCCATCGCCTACAACGTGGCTCGCTGGCAAGGGCGGCTCGAACAGCGACAGGCATTCCTCGGTAGGCTCGTCGACGTCGGCGCGAAACTGTTCGCGATCATCGCCGCCTACGTCCATGCCCGGACGCTCGCTGAGCGCGAACCCGACCGCGCCCAACAGGCACCAAAGAATGCCGACCTGTTCTACGGCCAAACGTGGCGCAGAATGCACGGTCTGTTCCACGAGCTGTGGGCCAGTGACGACACCACCAACTACGCGGCAGCACAACGTGTCCGCGCGGGCCGCTGCACATGGTCCGGGTCGGGCATTCTCGGCTCCGCCAGCGCCGACTCCAGCGTGCCCCGGCCCCGCGAATGTCCTCCCTTGGGAGCTGCCCACGCTGATGCTCAGCAGAGGGGATCAGGCACCGTGTACTCCTCGTTTCGAAGGTTTTCATGGCAGGAGGGACAAACGTGATCTCCGTAGTCCTGGTCCCAAGGGAGTCGAGGACTGCCTCGAGGTCGATCCGCGCAGGGCCGTCGTCGCAGTCGTCACTATTCATCGTCCGTGCGGTAACCGAGGTTTGGGGAGAGCCAGCGCTCGGCCTCCTGCACCGTCCATCCCTTGCGCTGCGCGTAGTCCTCGACCTGGTCGCGACCGAGGCGACCGACCACGAAGTACTGTGACTGTGGGTGGGAGAAGTAGAGCCCGCTCACTGCAGCGCCCGGCCACATGGCCATGCTCTCTGTCAGCTGGATACCGGTGCTGACCTCGACGTCGAGCAGGTCCCAGATCGTTTGCTTCTCAGTGTGCTCAGGGCAGGCCGGGTAGCCGGGAGCGGGGCGGATACCGACGTACTGCTCCTTGATGAGCGCCTCGTTGTCGAGCTCCTCGTCGACCTGGTAACCCCATATCTCCATGCGTACCCGCTCGTGGAGCCGCTCAGCGAAGGCCTCGGCGAGGCGGTCGGCAAGAGACTCGAGCAGGATCGCGCTGTAGTCGTCGAGGGCGGCCTTGAACGCAGTCACCTTGTCGGTGCTGCCGAGCCCCGCGGTCACCGCGAAGGCCCCGACGTAGTCCTCGAGGCCCGTTTCGACGGGGGCGACGAAGTCCGCGAGCGAGCGGTGCGGAACCCCCTCGCGGTGCTCGGTCTGCTGGCGGACCTGACGCAGGGTCTGCAGAACCTCGGTGCGGTCCGAGGAGGCGTATACCTCGATGTCGTCGTGCCCGACCACGTTCGCCGGGAAGATACCTACGATCCCAGAAGCCTTCAGCCACTTCTCGGCGATGAGGGTGTCGAGCATCTCCTGGCCGTCTTCGTAGAGCTTGCGCGCAGCCTCACCCGAAACCGGGTTGTTGAGGATGTCGGGGAAGCGGCCCTTCATCTCCCAAGCGTTGAAGAACGGCTGCCAGTCGATGTAGGGGCGCAGCTCGGCGAGGTCGTAGTCGTCGAAGACCTGAACCCCGAGCTGACGGGGCACCGGCGGGGTGTAGCAGGACCACTCGATCCGCGGGCGGTTGGCCCGCGCCTTCTCCAGAGGGAGGATAACCTTCGCGTCGCTGCGCGCGGCATACCGCTCACGCAGGGAGTCGTAGTCCTCCTGCAGGTCGGCAAGCAGACCCGGTCGCTGGTCGTCCGACAGCAGCGCCGCGACGACCGGAACGGAGCGCGAGGCGTCCTTCACCCACACGACGGGACCGTGGTATTTCTTGTCGACCTTGACTGCGGTGTGCGCCCGCGATGTCGTCGCGCCACCGATGAGCAGCGGGATCTGCAGGCCCTGCCGCTCCATTTCGGCAGCGAAGTTCACCATCTCGTCGAGCGACGGCGTGATGAGCCCGGAGAGACCGATGATGTCGGCGTCGTGCTCCTTCGCCGCGTCCAGGATCTTCTGCGCCGGGACCATGACACCGAGGTCGATGACGTCGTAGTTGTTGCACTGCAGCACAACGCCGACGATGTTCTTGCCGATGTCGTGGACGTCGCCCTTCACCGTCGCCATGACGACGGTGCCGTTGCTGCGACCAGCGTCATCAGGGTGCTTGCCTTCCTCGATGAACGGGATCAGGTAGGCGACGGCCTTTTTCATCACCCGGGCCGACTTCACCACCTGAGGGAGGAACATCTTGCCCGCGCCGAACAGGTCACCGACGACGTTCATGCCGGCCATCAAAGGGCCCTCGATGACCTCAATCGGCTGACCGCCACGGGCCTCGATCAACGCCCGGAGCTCCTCGGTGTCGGTCTCGGCATAGGTGTCGATGCCCTTCACGAGTGCGTGCGTGATGCGCTCACCCACGGGCAGCTCGCGCCACTCCTCGTTCGCTGCTTCGACCTTCATGCCATCACCGGCGAACTCCGCAGCGACTTCGAGAAGGCGCTCGGTGGCGTCAGTGCGACGGTTCAGGATCACGTCCTCGATGCGGTCTCGCAGTCGCTCGTCGATGGTGTCGTAGACGACGAGAGCACCGGCGTTGACGATGCCCATGTCCATGCCCGCGGCAATCGCGTGGTAGAGGAAGACCGCGTGGATCGCCTCCCGTACCGCGTTGTTGCCCCTGAAGGAGAACGAGACGTTGGAGACGCCGCCGGAGACCAGAGCACCGGGGAGGTTCTGCTTGATCCAGCGAGTCGCCTCGATGAAGTCGACGCCGTAGTTGGCGTGCTCCTCGATGCCGGTCGCGACAGCGAAGACGTTGGGGTCAAAGATGATGTCCTCGGCCGGGAAGCCGACCTCGTGGACGAGGATGTCGTAGGCCCGCTGGCAGATCGCCTTGCGACGCACGAGGTTGTCCGCCTGACCCTCCTCGTCGAAGGCCATGACGACGACGGCCGCTCCGTACTTGCGGCAGATCCTCGCCTCGCGTCGGAACTTCTCCTCGCCCTCCTTCATGGAGATCGAGTTGACGATCGGCTTGCCCTGCACGCAGCGCAGGCCGGCCTCGATGACCTCGAACTTGGAGGAGTCGATCATCAGCGGGACGCGGCTGATGTCGGGCTCGGACGCGATGAGCTTGACGAAGCGGTCCATGGCCGCGACGCCGTCAATCATGCCCTCGTCCATGTTGATGTCGATCACCTGCGCGCCGCTCTCGACCTGCTGGCGGGCCACCGAGAGCGCAGTCGCATAGTCACCGTCGCGGATCAGGTTGCGGAACCTCGGCGACCCCGTGATGTTGGTCCGCTCGCCGACGTTCACGAACAGCGACTCAGGCTCGATGGTCAGCGGCTCGAGACCCGCCAGCCGCAGCGCGGGCCTGGTTGCGGCTGGGGTACGAGGGGTCTTGCCCTCCACAGCCTTAACGATCGCGGCGATGTGCGCAGGCGTCGTCCCGCAGCAGCCACCGACGAGGTTCACGAAGCCGCTCGTCGCGAACTCCTCGACGATCGCCGCGGTCTCGTGCGGAGCCTCGTCGTACTCGCCGAAGGCGTTGGGCAGACCGGCGTTGGGGTAGCAGGAGACGAAGGTGTCGGCGATCCTCGACATCTCTGCGATGTAGGGGCGCATCTCCTTGGCGCCGAGTGCACAGTTCAGACCCACGAGCAACGGGTTGATGTGACGGACGCTGTCCCAGAAGGCTTCCGTGACCTGGCCCGAGAGGGTGCGACCGGACGCGTCGGTGATGGTGCCGGAGATGATGACGGGCCAGCGACGACCGTAGTCCTCGAAGAGCGTCTCAACCGCGAAGATTGCAGCCTTGGCGTTGAGGGTGTCGAAGATCGTCTCGATCAGGATGACGTCGGAGCCGCCATCGAGCAGGCCACGACCAGCTTCCTGGTAGGCCACCACGAGCTGCTCATAGCTGACGTTGCGGGCGCCCGGGTCATTGACGTCCGGGGAGATAGACGCGGTGCGCGTCGTCGGGCCGAAGGCGCCTGCGACGTAGCGAGGCTTGTCCGGAGTCGAGAGCGCGTCGCACTCGCGTCGGGCCAGCAGCGCCGACTCGTAGTTGACCTCGTAGGCGAGGTCCTGCATCCCATAGTCGGCCAGCGAGACGCTGGTGGCGTTGAACGTGTTCGTCTCGATCATGTCGGCGCCGGCCTCGAGGTACTCCCGGTGGATGCCAGCGATGATCTCGGGCTGCGTCAGCGTCAGCAGATCGTTGTTGCCCTGCACGTCCGAGGGCCAGTCCTTGAACCGCTCACCGCGGTAGCCGGCCTCGTCGGGGCGGTCACGCTGGATCGCCGTACCCATGGCACCGTCGAGCACCATCACCCGCGCCGAGAGAGCGGCGGTGAGCTCGTCCGTCACATCGGGACGAAGTTGCTGATCTGGCATCGGTGAGCCTCCGAGTTCGGAGGCGCCCTTGGGTCCAGCTCCCGATCGAGCGTGGCGGGTTCGCACCCGTCGCAGCGCCTCTCGACCTGCCGACACTTTACCGGACGCGATCACTGCGGACCTTCGCACGCTTGCGGCCCTGGCTGGGCTAGGGCGTGTCTCCTATTGGGCTGCGGAGCCACAGGATGATGCTGCGTAGGACGGCGCCGCCGCGGTAGATGACGGCGAGCTTGTCGTAGCGGGTGGCCAGCCCCCGCCACTGCTTGAGCTGTTCGTAGGACCGTTCGATGACGTTGCGGTCTTTGTAGCGCTCGCGGTCGCAGCTGACGGGCCGGCCACCGGCTGCGCCGCGGCGTAGCCGGTGGCCTTGGGGGTAGGCGCGTTCGGGGATGACGGCGGTGATCCCCCGGGCGTGGAGCAGCGCGCGGTGGCCGCGGCTGGAGTACGCCTTGTCGGCCAGTAGCGCATCGGGGCGGGTCCGGGGCCGGCCTGGACCGCTGCGGGCGACCCGCAGGAGGTCCAGCAGGACTGGCAGCATCGGGCTGTCACCGCCGTGGCCCGGGCCGGCCTGGATGACCAGCGGCCGGCCGTTGCCATCGACGAAGGTGTGGAGGGTGGTCGTCAAGCCGCCACGGGACCGGCCGATCGCATGATCAACAGGCTCAACGGGTTGTCTCTTGTCGTTCGATAAGTGGCTCTTCACAATCGAGGGTGTAGCCGTCGTCTGAAGCCGCCGGCCTCGAGCAGCGATCTGGCGATGTAGTTGGTGAGGTTGCGGAAGCCGAGGGCGCTGCCGCGGAGGTGCTCGAGCCGGCCGTTGATGGCTTCGGTCGGGCCGTTGCTGGTGCCTGGCCGGGTGAAGTAGGCCAGCACGTCCGCGGCCCTGCGCTTGAGGGTCCGGCCGAGGGTGATGAGCTCGGTGAGTTCGGTGGGGACGGCGCTGCTGAGGGCGTCGATGAGCGTGCTCATCGTGCGAAGTCCGGCGGTCCGGTCGGTGTCGCGGTAGGCACTGATCATCCGCTGGTAAATCCGCCAGGTGACCTCGAGAGGGACGTGTGCGTCGTTGCCGAACAGCGCGTCGAGCCGGGTGGTCTGCTTGTCGGTGAGCAGGCCAGCGCCGGTGTGCAGCGTCCGGCGGGCCGAGTAGAGCGGGTCGTTCTTGCGGCCACGATGGCCGCAGGTGTCCTGCTGGACGCGCCGTCGGCACTGGTCCAGGGCGTCGCCGGCGAGCCGGACGACGTGGAACGGGTCCATCACCGCGACTGCCTCGGGGAGCTCTTCGCTGGTGGCGGTCTTGAAGCCGGTGAACCCGTCCATCGCGACGACCTCCACCGCGTCGCGCCAAGCCTTCGGGCGATCGGCGAGCCAGGTCTTGAACGCCTGCTTGGAACGGCCCTCGACCATGTCCAGCAGCCGCGCCGGGCCTGTCCCATCGCGGATCCCGGTGAGGTCGATGATCACAGTGACGTACTTGTCGCCCTTGCGAGTGTGCCGCCAGACGTGCTCATCGACACCGAGCACGGCGACCCCATCGAAGCGGGCCGGATCGGCGATCAGGACTCGCCGGCCCTCGGCCAGGACCGCGTCGTTGGCGGTGTTCCAGGCGACTCCGAGGCCCTCCGCGACGCGGGCGACCGTGAGGTGCTGGCAGACGATCGCCGACAGCGCCCAGCGCAGCCCGCCGCGCGTGAGCTTGGCCCGCGGCTCGGCGGCCCTGCTGGTGTCCTGGCGCCACACGTGCACGCAACCTGAGCACCGGTAGCGGCAGACCGTCACGATCAGCGTCGTCGGGCGCCAACCGAACGGCTCGTGCGCGAGCCGGCGGGTCACGCTGTCGCGCGGGACGCCTTCGCAGCCGCACCGCCGGCACCACCGATCGGGGTCGGTGACCCGACACGCCAGTACCGCGCGGTCGGTCTGCAGCTGCTGCCCGACGACCTCCAGACCGAGGTCGTCGAGCCGGCAGAAGGAGGTCAGGTCAGGGCGCGCGAAGGTA
>JAYUMN010000229.1:0-3642 GCA_043762595.1 Frankiales bacterium | reverse complement strand
GCCGACGCGCGGCGGCGGTACTGGGCGCGCAGCCACGTCGGCTGGCGGCAGATCGGCGCTGCGACGCCGAACGCCGGGCACGGTGCCGTGGCCGGACTGCAGGCGCTCGGGCTGCTCTCGGGCGTCGTGACGCAGAACGTCGACGGATTGCACCAGGCCGCCGGAGCCCGCGACGTCGTCGAACTGCACGGCAGCCTGCACTGGGTCGTCTGTCTCGACTGCGGTGCGCGGACCCCGCGGGAGCAGCTCGAGGAGCGGCTGACGATGGCCAACGTCGGGTGGCGGGCCGGCCCGGGTGCGCCCAAGCCGGACGGCGATGTCGAGCTCGCTGAGGCCGAGGTCGAGCGATTCGTCGTGGCGCCGTGCCAGGCTTGCGGTGGCGTGCTCAAGCCCGACGTCGTCTTCTTCGGCGAGCCGGTGCCCGGCGACCGGGTTGAGCGCTGTTTCGCGCTGGTCGCCGGCGCCCGGGGGCTGCTCGTGCTCGGCTCGTCGTTGACGGTGATGTCCGGGCACCGGTTCGTGCTGCGGGCCGCCAAACTGGGGTTGCCGGTCGCCGTGGTCAACGACGGACCCACCCGCGGCGATGCCCACGCCTCGATCCGCCTGCACGACCGGCTCGGCGCGGTCCTGCCCGAGTTGCTGGACCGGCTCGGCAACTGCCAGTGACGCTCGCCTCGGTGCGCCGTACCGTGGCGTCCCCACGACACAGGAGCGTTACGCCTTGAAGGTCCCGCTGACCACGACCGACTTCCTCCATCGGGCCGAGCTCTGCTACGGGGCGCGCACGGGCGTGGTCGATGAGCCTGGGGCCCCGCAGGACGGCGGCCTCGGTTCACTGACCTACGGCGAGCTGGCGGTTCGGGCCAGGTCGCTCGCGGCCGGCTTCGACGAGCTCGGCATCGGGGTCGGCGAGCGGGTCGCGGTGGTCAGCCAGAACTCCGCCCGACTGCTCGAGCTGCTGCTGGCCGGGACGGCATCTGGGCGGGTGATCGTGCCGATCAACTTCCGGCTCAGCCGGGACGAGGTCGCCTACATCGTGGAGCACTCCGGGGCGGCGGTGCTGCTGGTCGACCCCGAGGTCGACGAGGCCCTCGCGACGGTGACCGCCGGGCACCGCTTCACCCTGGGCAAGGAGTCCGACACCGTCCTGCTCCGGCCCGGGGTCGAACCGGCCCCGTGGGAGGCCGACGAGGACGCCACCGCGACGATCAACTATACGAGCGGCACGACCGCCAGGCCCAAAGGCGTCCAGATCACCCACCGCAACATCTGGACCAATGCGGTGACCTTCGCCCTGCACGGCAACGTCACCGATCGCGACGTCTACCTGCACACCTTGCCGATGTTCCACTGCAACGGCTGGGGGATGCCGTTCGCGATGGCCGGCATGGGCGTGCCGCAGGTCGTCATTCGCAAGATTGACGGGAGCGACATCCTGCGTCGGGTCGAGCAGTACGGCGTCACCGTGATGTGCGCGGCGCCGGCGGTCGTGTCCGCGGTCATCGACGCTGCAGCGGCCTGGGAGGGCGAGCTGCCGGGGCGCGACACGGTGCGGGTGATCTGCGCCGGCGCGCCACCGCCGTCGCGCACCATCCAACGCATCGAGCAGGAGCTCGGCTGGGAGTTCACCCAGATCTACGGACTCACCGAGACCTCGCCGCTGCTGACGGTGAACCGCCAGCGCACCGAGGAGGACGCCCTGCCGATCCTGGACCGGGCCAAGCGGCTTTCCCGGGCCGGCATGCCGGCAATCGGCTGCCGGGTCGCCATCTCGGGTGACGGTGAGGTGCTCGTCCGCAGCAACGTGATCATGGAGGGCTACTGGCGTCAGCCGGAGGAGTCCGCGGCCGCGCTCGAGGGCGGCTGGTTCCACACCGGTGACGGCGGCTCGATGGACGACGAGGGCTACCTGACGATCAGCGACCGCAAGAAGGACGTCATCATCACCGGTGGCGAGAACGTTTCCTCGATCGAGGTCGAAGACGCGCTGTTCGCCCACCCGGCGGTGTCCGAGGTGGCCGTCATCGGCGTGCCGAGCGAGAAGTGGGGCGAGACGATCAAAGCGCTTGTCGTGCTCACCCCCGGCTCGTCGGTCACCGAGCAGGAGCTCATCGCGCATTGCAAGAGCCGGCTCGCCGGCTACAAGGCGCCGACCTCGATCGACTTCCAGGACGAGATCCCACGCACCACGACCGGCAAGATCCAGAAGTTCAAGCTCCGTGAGCAGTTCTGGACCGGTCGCGACCGGCTGGTCAACTGAGCCGCTTCCGGCGCCGGTCGGAGCCGCCCGACGAAGCGTTCGCCGGGGCCGTCCGCTTCGCCGCCCTGCGGGTCGGCTCGACCGTCGTCGCGTACGACGGGGAGATGGTCGTGCTCGACGGTCGGCTCACCGGGACGGTGGCGCTCGCCGACCTGCGCGCTGCCTGCTCCCTCGAGCCGCAGGACCGGTGGGGGCGGGTGGTCCAGGAGGCGCTGCACGGGCTCGCCCTGTCGGTGCAGGAGAAGGTCGATCTGGCCGATGTCGAGGCAGTCCGGCCGTTGCTGCGCAGTCGGGTCTACACCGAAGGTGCGGTGCTCGCCGACGACGTGGTCAGCGAGCCGCTGGCGTTCGGGCTGGTCGAGGTACTGGTTGCCGAGGTCGCCGGAGCGGTCCGCAGCCTGCCGACCGCCGTCGTCGACGGTTGGGGGGTGGCCCGACCCGAGTTGTTCGTCCAGGCCCGGCGGCAGGTGCTCGACGCGGGGCTGCTGACCCGGCGCGAGCTCGATCTCGACGGGGTGGTGCTGACCGCGCTCGAGTCGCCCTCGCCGTTCGCCGCCACCCACGTCCACTGGCTGCCGTCCTACCTCGACGTGCCGCCGGCCGGTGCGCTCGTCGCCCTGCCGACGCGCCATCTGATCCTGGTCGCTCCGCTGGTCAGCCGCGCGGCCACCCTCGCCGCGGCGCAGGCGTTGCTCGTCAATGCCGACCGGCTCTGGCAGGACGGCCCGGGCGAGCTCAGCCCCGATCTGTGGTGGTGGCGGCCACCGGAGCTGGTGCTGCTGCCCGGCACCCCGACGTCGTTGTCGCCGCCGGCCGAGTTCGTCGAAGTGCTGGACGCCCTGCCGCCGGGTTGATCAGCGGGGCGACATCCGGAGCGCGCCGTCGAGGCGGATGACCTCGCCGTTGAGCATCGGGTTCTCGCAGATGTGCCGGGCCAGCGCGGCGTACTCCTTCGGCTGACCAAGTCGCGAGGGCATCGGGACCTGCGCGCCGAGCGACTGCCGGGCCGGCTCGGGTAGACCTTGCAGCATCGGGGTGTCGAACAGCCCTGGCGCGATCGTGACGACCCGGATGAGCGCCTGCGCGAGGTCGCGGGCGATCGGCAGGGTCATCCCGACGACGCCACCCTTGGAGGCGGCGTAGGCGGCCTGGCCGACCTGGCCGTCGTACGCCGCGATGGAGGCGGTGTTGATGATCACCCCGCGCTCACCGTCGACCGGGTCGGTCCGGGCGATCGCCTCGGCGGCCAGCCGGATGACATTGAAGGTGCCGACCAGGTTGACCGTGACGACCCGGGCGAAGTCCGCAAGGGGCATCGGACCCGCCTTGCCGAGCACCCGCCCCGGCGTAGCGATGCCGGCGCAGTTGACCGCGACCCGCAG
>JAYUMN010000228.1:0-2710 GCA_043762595.1 Frankiales bacterium | reverse complement strand
GCTGGATGGCCGCTGTCTGGGCAGACGCAGCCGGCGGTACGGTTCGGCAGGCGAAGCGTCCTGGCGCACGCCGCAGTTGTGACGTAGCGTGAAGGCAGGTCAGCGGAAGAAGCGTGGGGAGCCGAAGCAATGACGATCGAGGGCACTAGCAGGCGCGACTTGCTCAGGCGAGGTGCCCTGATCGGAGGGGCGACGGTGTGGGCGGTTCCGGCCGTGCAGGCCCTGTCAATGGCGGCGGCCCATGCTCAGACGCCGAGTGGGAACACCCCGCCCGTCGTCAACAATCCGCCGGTCGTCAACAATCCGCCGGTCGTCAACAATCCGCCAGTCGTCAACCCCCCTGGCGTTACCCCTCCTGGCGGTGGCGGCCTCACCCCGATAAGCGGCGGTAACGTTGCCCCAGCGACCGGTGGCGGCAAAAACAACGGCGGTGTCGGCAAGAACAACGGCGGTGTCGGCAAGAACAACGGCGGTGTCGGCGGGAATGGTGGCGGTGTCGGCGGGAGTGGTGGCGGTGCCGGTAAACAGCTCCCGCGCACCGGCTTCGAAGTCGGTCCGCTGCTCGGGGCCGGCGCGGCCGCAACTGCAGCAGGCGTCGGCCTGGTTGCCCTAGGCCGAAAGCGCCAGGACCATGGCAACACAGACGAGGTCGGCAGCACCTCTGACTGACGGTCAGGACGCGTGAAGGTCCTACGGGTTTACCACGCGGGACGGGACGCGGCGCATCGCCTGCGTGAGCTGGCGCTCCATCAAGCCGGTGTGGACGTCACCTTGGTGGTGCCGTCCCGTTGGGACGAAGGCGGGGCGCAGCGGGACCTTCCGGAGACGCCATACCGGATCATCGAGCTGCCGGTACGACGCACCGGTGACGTCAATCGGCACCGCTACGCCGATGACGGGCGAATTTCGGTACTTGTCCAATCCCTGAAACCTGACGTCCTGGATCTGCACGAGGAACCCTTCTCCGCCGTCTCCCGTCAATGGCTGCAGGCAACGCCGCGCACGACACCTGTGGTGGCGTATTCGGCGCAGAACATCGACAAGCGTTTCCCGCCGCCGTTCGCACAGTGGGAGCGTGCGGCGTTGCGACGGCTCGCCGGGCTCTATCCCTGCAGCCGGCAGGCGGCCAGTGTGTTGCGCGGCAAAGGCTTTGCCGGCCGGCTCGAGATCCTCCCGCTCGGGATCGACACGACCCGGCTGACCGCCGGCAGCCAACGCCACGACGACCCGACCTGGACGCTGCTGCTGGTCGGTCGCCTGGTGCCCGAGAAGGGCGTCCTGGACAGCGTGCGGTTGCTGGCCGCGTTGGCGCACCGGGTTCCGGTGCGCCTCATGGTGGTCGGCCGGGGGCCGGCGGCGGCGGCGGCAGAACATCTCGCGCAGGAGCTGGGGGTCGCCGACCGGCTCGAGCTGATCCCGTGGGTCGACGCCGAAGCGATGGCCGAGCACTACCGCAGCGCGCACGTCACCCTCGTGCCGAGCTCGGCGACGCGCACCTGGGTCGAGCAGTTCGGTCGGGTCATCACCGAGGCGCAGGCTGCCGGTTCGGTGGTCGTGGGTTACGCCAGCGGCGCGATCCCGGAGGTCGGCGGCCCGCTCGCAGCGCTGGCGACCGAGGGAGATGTCGCGGGGCTCGCTGGGCTGGTCACCGCCCTCCAGGCTGATCAGCACCGCTGGCAGCGCCTGCGCGCCGGTGGTCTGGAGGCCACCGCGACACGCACCTGGGAGGTGGTGGCCCGTCGTCAGTGCGAGCTCTACGAGGCGGTCCTCGCAGCGCCCGGGCCAGCCGCCAGCACCGGGCGGCGCGCCGCGCAGTCGGAGTTCGGGCCGCCCGCCCAGGTCGCCGGTGGGGGCCGGCCGTTCGCCTTGCCGCTCCTGCGCGAGGACACGGTCGCCACCAGGGCCTTGGCCCGCATGGTGGATGTGATCGCCGTCAGCGCAACAACACGCGCCGGTAGACGGTGAGGACCTGCCTGGCCGTCGTTTCAGGGGCGAACCGCGCGCTGGACAACAGCGCCTCGGCGCCGAGCGAGCGGCGTAACGACGGATCGCCGACCAGCCGGGTGAGGGCATCGGCTAACAGATCCGGTCGGCGCGGCGGCACCAGCAACCCGTCGACGCCGTCCGCGACGATCTCAGCGGGGCCCCCCTCGGCGGCGGCGATGACGGCGAGGCCGGCAGCCATCCCCTCGACGACGACCTGGCCGAACGGCTCCGGGCTCGTCGAGCAGTGCACAAGCACATCGAGCTCCGCCAGCTCCGCGAACACGTCCTCTTGGAACCCACGGAACTCCACCTGCCCGGCGATACCGAGCTCCTCGGCCTGGCGGCCCAGTGACGCGGCGTAGTCATCCTCGCCAAACATCGCCGATCCGATGATCCGGGCCCGGGCTGTCGTGCCACGCAGCGCTGTTGCGAACGCCGCCAGGAAGACGTGCTGCCCCTTCCACGGCGCCAGCCTGCCGACGACGCCGATGGTGACGACGTCGCGGCCATGGTGCGGCGCCACGCGAATGGTCGGCAGGGCGTCATTCACGACCGAGTTGTCCACCACGGCGCCACGGCGCGCCGCCGGCAGGGTGGCGAGGGTGCAGCGCGAGTTGGCCACGACGGCGGTCGGCAGCACCCGCGACGCCAAGCGCACCAGCGCGACGGCGGCCGGCGGCAAGTAGTCGGCGGCGATCCGGTCACGCACGTGCCACACGACCGG
>JAYUMN010000227.1:0-1891 GCA_043762595.1 Frankiales bacterium | reverse complement strand
TGCCGGCCGAGCTGACGTTGAATGCTGGCGATGGTCGACCCCGCCAGCGACCCGAACAGGCGCTGCTCAGCGGCGGCCGTCTCAACCGAGCCGGCCTCGACGAGCGGCACCAGCACGGTCAGCGCCTGGCCGTAGCGACCGGCCGCTCCGAGCGCGACACCAAGCAGCCAGCCGGCGGCCGCGGCCTCGGCGGACAGTCCGGTGGCCCGGGCCAGCTCGACCGCCTGCTCCAGCGCACCCACGGCGGCGCTCGGACTGCCGTGGAAGGTCGCACGCTCACCGCTCGCGAGCAGCGTCGCAAGATCGAGTCCGGTCACCTGATCGACGGTAGCGGTCAGCCGCCGAGGGCCTGGCCCACCAGCTCGACGGCATGGGCCAGCCCCGCTGCTGCCCCCACCCGGTCGGGCAGCTGCTGCACGTCCCAGCCGGGGCCGCCGACGAGCAATGCCGTCGGCGGCCGGGTCACCGGCAGCGTGGTCAAGGCAGCCACGTCGGCGGTGGCCCGGAGTTGGGACCAGACGAACAGCACCGCGGGCCCGGTACGACGGACGGCGGCGTGCAGCGCCTCTGCGGGCATCGCCGCGCCGAGCACGCGGCTGGCCGTACCGCGTTCGGCCAGGCCGGCGGACAGCGCGTGCAGTGGCAAGGCGTGCTGGTCGTCGGGCGCGCAGGCGAGCAGGACCGGACGGCCGCCGGCCGGCTCTGGGACGCCCCGGGCGTGCTGGCGCAGGGCGGCCGCGACACAGTCCGACAGCAGGTGCTCGACCTCGACACCCTCACCGGTGCTGGCCCAGCGCGCACCGGCGGCGACCAGGACCGGGGCGAGTACCTGCTCCCAGGTGTGGACGACACCCTGGCTGTCGAGCTCTTCGGTCACGATCCGGGTCATCGCTGCGCTGTCCAGCGCCATCGCGGCACGACCCAATCCGCGGACGACGTCGCTGGCACCGGGCAAGGCCAGGACTCGGCCGCCGGGGCCGCCGCGCAGCCGACCGATGCGGTCCGGCGGCGGAGCGATGAACGACACGGGCGCCGACAGCTGTCCGAGCGTCGCGATCCGTGGAGGGACGGCGAGCGCGACGCGAGCGGCCTCACCCGGACCGACCCCCTCCAGGGTCAGCCGCCGCATTGTCTCCAGACGGGCCAGGTCGTCGGGGGTGTAGCGACGGTGCGCGCCGGCGGTGTGTGCGCTCGGCCCCAAGCCGTAGCGGCGGTCCCACGTGCGCAGGGTGGAGGGGGCGACGCCGAGGCGGTGCGCCACCGTCGAGACGGTCAGCCGCGCAGCGGGGACGCCCGCGGCCTCGCTTTCCTCTGCGGTGGTCACCCCTGAAGGATGAAGGGGGCGGGCGGCTCCGGCCACTCGACACGATTCAAAGTTGTTCAACCAGAAGACTTGAACAACTTATGAAGCGGTTGTAGCTTCGTCTTCACCGCGCTGACCCTGCGGCTACTACGAGGACAGGACCTACGCCATGACAGATGTCTCGCGCCTTCCCGGCCCACAGGTGGACAAGTGGGACTGGCAGCTTCTCGGCGCCTGCCGAGGTGCGGACACCGAGCAATTTTTCCACCCCGAGGGCGAGCGGGGGCCGTCGCGGAGCAACCGCGAGGCCGCAGCCAAGGCCGTCTGCGCCACCTGCCCGGTGATCGCGTCCTGCCGCGAGCACGCGCTGTCGGCCCGTGAGCCTTACGGCGTGTGGGGCGGTCTGTCCGAGCACGATCGTGAGGACATTATCGCCGGTCGCGAGACCTGGCACGCTACGGCCGTCTAAGCCACCACGACGGCGGATCCGGCGTGCCAGCAGCCGCAGGGGCAACGTGCGCGGCGGGTCCACGGGAACAACCGTGAGCCAGGTCTGCGTCGCACCGGATACCGCAACACCATCGCCGC
>JAYUMN010000226.1:0-4304 GCA_043762595.1 Frankiales bacterium | reverse complement strand
CCGACGTTGGTCGGCCGCGGTCGAGCGCAGCCGCGGCTGGGCAACCCTCTCGCTGGAGGTAGCAGGGATGGACTACACGACGCTTGGCGCGACCGGGCTGCAGGTCTCGCGGATCTGCCTGGGGTGCATGAGTTACGGCGAGCCCGACCGCGGCGCGCACGGCTGGAGCCTGGACGAGGCGACCAGCCGACCGTTCATCTTTCGCGCCCTCGAGCTCGGGATCACCTTCTTCGACACCGCCAACGTCTACTCGGACGGCACCAGCGAACAGATCCTGGGCCGGGCGCTCGCCGACTTCAGCACCCGCGACGAGGTCGTCATCGCCACCAAGGTGCACGGCCGGATGCGGCCAAACCCCAACGGCGGCGGCCTGTCCCGCAAGGCGATCATGAGCGAAATCGACCACAGCCTGCGCCGGCTCGGGACCGACTACGTCGATCTCTACCAGATCCATCGGTGGGATCCGGTGACGCCGGTCGAGGAGACCCTCGAGGCGCTGCACGACGTGGTCCGGGCCGGCAAGGCGCGCTACCTCGGGGCGTCATCGATGTGGGCCTGGCAGTTCAGCAAGGCGCTGCACACCGCGGGCGCCCGGGGCTGGACCCGCTTCGTGAGCATGCAGGACCACTACAACTTGCTCAACCGCGAGGAGGAGCGCGAGATGCTGCCACTGTGCGCCGACGAGGGCATCGGAGTCATCCCCTGGAGCCCGCTCGCCCGCGGCCGCCTCACCCGCACCTGGGACGACGCGACCGCCCGGTCTGCGTCCGATGCGTTCGGCAGCACCCTCTACGGCCAGGCGTCGTACGCCGACGGCGACCGCCAGGTGGTGGACGCAGTCGGCGCGGTTGCCCAGGCCCGCGGCATCCCCCGGGCGCAGGTCGCCCTGGCCTGGGTGCTGGCCAACCCGGTCGTCACCGCGCCGATCGTCGGGGCCACCAGGCCGCAGCATCTCGAGGACGCGGTGGCCTCGATCGGGGTGCGGCTGACACCTGAGGAGAAGGCCGCCCTCGAGGCGCCGTATCTGCCGCATCCAACGGCCGGCTTCAGCTAGCGCTCACTCGGCGAACCCCTGCTCGAGGGCGTAGCGCACCAGCTGCGAACGGTTGTGCAGCGCCAGCTTGGTGAGCGTGTTCTGCACGTGATTCTCCACGGTTCGGTGCGACAGGACGAGCCGCTCGGCCACCTGCCGGGCGGTCAGCCCCTTGGCGACCAGGCGCAGCACCTCGGTTTCGCGCGGCGTCAAGGTGGGCGCCCCGGTGTCGGCGGCCGTCCGGCGGTACTCCCCGAGCACGAGGCCCGCCAGGCCGCTGGTGAAGACGGCCTGGCCGACCGCGGTGCGGCGGACGGCCTCGAGCAACTCGGCGGTGCTCGAGGACTTCAGCAGATAGCCGGTGGCGCCGGCTTTGACTGCCTCCAGCACATCGGCCTGCTCACCGCTGGCCGAGAGCACCAGGACCTTGACGCCGAGCGGTACGACGGTCCGGGTGACCTCGACGCCGGACAGGCCGGGCATCTGCAGGTCGCAGACGAGTACGTCCGGGACGGTGGCGGCGCAGACGCGGACTGCCTTCGCGCCGTCTCCCGCCGTCCCGACGACGTCGAAGCCGGCCCCGGCGAGGTCCCGCTCGACCGCGTCGCGCCAGATCGGATGGTCGTCGGCGACCACCAGACGCAAGCGTTCACCTGGGGACACGCAGCTCCACCTCCGTCCCCTGCCCAGGCGTACTCGTCACCGTTACCGTGCCACCGAGGTCCTCGACGCGTCCGCGGATCGAGCGGGCCACGCCGAGCCGACCGTCCCCAGCCGCCTGCGCGAGGCGACCTGCCGGGATGCCCGGACCGTCGTCACGGACGCTGACCGTCACCGCCGCCGGCTCGTCCTCGACGAGCAGCCAGGCCGTCGAACCACCGTGCCGCAGCGCGTTGTCGACGGCGGCGGCCACCGCGTCGGCGAGCTCGGCAGCCGTCCGGGCCGCCATGAGCACCGGCCCAAGGGGGGTGGCCAGCTCGACCCCGGCCCGCACCGGCAGCAGGGCGCACAGGTCGAGCTCCCCCGCGGGCGGCGCCGCCGCGGGAACCGCGACCAGCCGCCGAAGCGACCGCTCCTGATCACCGGCGAGCGCGGCCAACGCAGGGTCGGCGCAGCTCCGGTTGACCAGCGCGAGGGTTTGCAGCACCCCGTCGTGTACCTGCCGGGCCAGCCGTTCCCGCTCGGCCGCCGCCGCCTGCAGCCGGACCACCTCGGCGTACCCCGTCTCGGCCCGCCGGGCGAGGGTGACCACGTAGCCGACGACGAGGCCGGCGAGCAGCAGCAGCACGATGCTGTTGACGGTGGCCTGCGACAGACCGCCGCGCTCGATAACCGCGCCGACCCCCGTGACCATCGCCGCCGCCGCACCCGTCCGCCAGCCGCCGCGCACCGCCCAGGCGAGCACGGGCGCGGCCGCCCATGACACGGTCAGCGTCGGGTCGCCGCGCGTCACGGCGTGCGTGGTCAGCACCCAGATCGAGCCGACCTGGGCCGCGACGGTGAGCGCGAGGTCAACAGTGAGCAGTCGCCAGCTCCGACGGGCCGGGACGGCGTACGCGAGGGTGACAACAACGGACCAGCCGGCCATCGCGACCAGGACCGCGGCGCCGCCTCCGGGACGAGCCCAACCGCCCACGTGCGCGAGCCCTGAGCCGATCGCGTAGAGCAACGAGGCCAGCCGGAACGCCCCAACAGCCCGCCAGAGCGCGGTGTCGAGCCGCATCGGAGCTGCGGGCGGGTCGGCGCGCCGGATCAGCTGGCGCGGCGCTCGTCGTGCGGGGCCACCGCCACGAGGCTCGCATTGGGAGCCCCGGTGGTGAGGCGCGCGATAGCCAGGTCTGCCTTGGCCTTGGCTGCGTAGGTGTCGACGTATTCCTGGCCGGACAGCAGCATCAGCTCGTACATGATCTCGTCGGTGATCGAGCGCAGGACGAAGCGGTCGTCCTCCATCCCGGCGTAGCGGCTGAAGTCGAGCGGCTTGCCGATCCGCACGCCGACCCGGCCGATGTGCGGGATCTTCTTGCCGGTCGGCTGCACCACATCAGTGTTGATCATGGCGACCGGGATGACGGGCACGCCGGCCTCGAGCGCCATCCGGGCCACCCCGGTCTTGCCGCGGTACAGCCGCCCGTCCGGCGAGCGGGTCCCCTCGGGGTAGAGCCCGAGCACCTTGCCGGCCCGCAGAATCCGGACAGCGGTGCCCAGCGCCGCCTCGGAGGCCGCGCCGCCGGTCCGGTCGACCGGGACCTGACCAACGCCACGGAAAAATCCTTTGGTCAGCTTTCCCTTCAGGCCCGTGCCGGTGAAATAGTCGGCCTTGGCCAGGAAGGTGACCCGACGGGGCACAACAAGCGGGAGAAAGATCGAGTCGCTGAACGACAGATGGTTGCTGGCCAGAATGACGGCGCCGCCGGCGGGCAGGTGCTCGGCTCCCTCGACCCAGGGGCGGAAGAACAGCCGCAGCACGGGCGTGAGGATCATCTTCAGGATCCAGTAGCCCACTGGTGATGCCTTCCTGTTGCGGTTCCCGTCAGCTGAGCTTATGTCCGTCGGGACGACTGGGGCAACGATCCCCGCCGGTGCGGGCGGGACCGTGCCACCATGGTGGAACCGCCGTGCAATGAAAGGACCCACCGTGCCGGAGTTGCTCCCCGGGGCCGAGCCGATCGACCTGCCCGGGGGTCCGGTGGGGGTCGTGCTCTGCCACGGCTTTACCGGCACCACCCAGTCCGTCCGCCCATGGGCCGAGCATCTCGGCGCAGCCGGCCTGACCGTCGTGGCGCCGCGGCTGCCCGGCCACGGCACCACCTGGCAGGAGATGAACACCACCGGGTTTGCCGACTGGTACGCCGAGCTGGAGCGGTCCTTCGACAATGTTCGCTCCCGCTGCACGACGGTGTTCGCAATGGGTCTGTCGATGGGTGGCACGCTGGTGCTCCGGCTCGCCGAGTTGCGGGCCGGGCAGGTCGCCGGCCTGGTCGTCGTCAACACCTCGCTGGCCACCGAACGCAAGGACGCCAGGCTGCTGCCGGTCCTGGCCAAGGTGCTGGCGTCCCGCCCGGGCATCGCCAGCGACATCAAGCGGCCCGGCCAGGTCGAGCTCGCCTACGACCGGCTCCCGCTGAAGGCCGCCCTGTCGTTGCAGCAGGCCTGGCCGGTGGTCCGCCGGGATCTGGCCCGGATCAGCTGCCCGGTGCTGGCGTTTCGTAGCGCGGTCGACCACGTCGTCGAGCCGGTGAGCGGCCGAGCGCTGCTGGCGGGCTGTACCGGC
>JAYUMN010000225.1:0-7269 GCA_043762595.1 Frankiales bacterium | reverse complement strand
CCAACCCGCGCAAGGTCGCAAGGACCACGCCGTCCCGGACGACCGAGACCGCCCCGCCGAGCTCGTCTGCGACGTAGAGCGTGCCGTCGTCGGTGACCGCGACGTCATGCGGTTGCCGCAGGACCTTGACGGTGCCGGTCACCCGACCGGACGGGAGGGCGACCCGGAGGAGTTGGTCGGTGTCCTCGCCGGGTACCAGTACGGCCCCGCCACCCGGCGCCAACTCCAGATGCCTTGCAAAGCCCGGGACCGGCACCGTGCGGACGACCCGCCGGGCGGCGGGGTCGAGCAGCAGCAACCGGGTCGGTCGGCGCAACCCGACAACCACGAGACCGCTCACCGGGTCGGTAAGAACACCTTCGGGCCGGCCCTCGTGCAGCGCGAGCACCAACCCGGCCGGTGCAACCGTCGGGGCGGCGGCGCGGGCGGGTTCAGGCGCTGCCCGCAGCACCGCCGGCGTCGAGGGCCCAGACGAGCAGGCGCCGAGCAGCCCGAGCGCCGCCGCGATCAGCCCCGCGCGAGTGAGGCGAACCACCGACGACCACCCCCGTCGTCCTCGTCGTCGTGCGCCGACCAGGACTCCACGACGACCAGACCGACACCGGTGGCGAGTTTCTCGAGCGCCTCGACGCCCACCGACGCCCAGGGAAACCAGCGGCCCGTCGTACCCCTGTCGTCACGCAGCTGAGCCTGGCGCAGCCGCAGCCCCGAACCGGGTTGATCGAGCTCCAAGAGCACCCGGCCGTCCGGGCGGACAAGCTCGGCGGTCCGCCGCAGCAGGCGCCCCGGGTCCCCACCGATTCCGATGTTGCCGTCTGCGAGCACCGCAAAAGCCCAGGTGCCAGCGCCAGGAACATGACCGAAGACCGACCGGAGCAGGGCCCGACCGCCGGCTCGGCGGGCCAGTCGCACCGCCGCCGGAGCCACATCAATCCCCAGAGCCGGGCAGCCCCGTGCGGCCAGCGCGGCAACGATGCGGCCGGGTCCGCAACCGATGTCGAGCGCTGGGCCGTCGATGAGGTCGAGCAGGGACGCGTCCGCACCACGTGCCGCGCCGCGCCAACGCGCCACTCCAAGGCTCACCGCCTGACCGTCCGCGTAGTGGACGGTGAGGTCGAGACCGCTCGTCAGACTGTGATCGTAGAGAGCGATGCTCACAGCGGTGCGACTCCTGTTGCTCGGGATGGGCTCGCCTGAATCTTCGCGCCCGCGCCGGGCCCGGATGTCGAATTACCCGGTGTCACGTTCGAGTAACAGATTGCAGCGGTGGTGGTCCTCACACGAACCGGGGGCATGGTGGCTCCGAACGCCTCTCTGACAACGAAACACAATCCCCCACCTGAAAGGCCTCTCATCATGCGTAGGTCCGTCTCCGCCGTCGTCCTGACCGCAGCTCTGTCACTGTCACTGGCCGCGTGCGGCAATAACGACACCAAGTCTGTCGCGAACGGCGGCACCACCAAGGCCGACGCCAAGCCGGTCGCCGCCCTCACCAACCTGACCGGTGAAAGCACCGCGGTGAAGCTCGACCCGATGTTCGTCGCTGGCATCACCTCGCTGAAGCTGACCCCCGGCGTCGTCGGCACCGCGAAGCTCACCGACGGCTCGCTCATCTTCCCGATCACGGGCGGCACCGCGACCTACTACACGCCGGGTTCGCGCACCCCCTACGTGGAGAGCAAGATCATGCACGACGGTTCGGGGTTCAGCCTGACCGACGGCAAGACCAAGGTGGAGCTGACCAACTTCGTCGTTGACGCCGGCACCTCAACGCTGACCGGTGACGTCTCAGCCAATGGCGCGTCGGTTGTCAAGGGCGCCCCGCTGTTCTTCCTCGACGGCCGCACCCTCAAGC
Organism: Frankiales bacterium; assembly: GCA_043762595.1. GTDB lineage: Bacteria > Actinomycetota > Actinomycetes > Mycobacteriales > SCTD01 > JAYSQK01. The sequence continues at coordinate 5,414 of JAYUMN010000225.1, read as the reverse complement.
CGCTCGACACCGCGACCGAGGCCGGCAAGGGCATCCTCGAGGGCACCAAGGTGGAGCTGACCAAGGCCGCCGCGGACCTGCTCAACAGCACCTACAAGGTGACCGCACTCAAGCCGTTCTTCCCGGTCGGTGTCGCCAAGATCACTCTGACGCTCCCCGCCAAGAAGTAATCACGCGTCCGGGGGGCGGGTCGGGTTCGCCCAACCCGCCCTCCGGCATGTGTGCGGCCGGCCGTGCCAGGCTGCTCGACATCGAGTGAAAGGGCAGCCCCATCGTGGACACCGAGCCCACCAGTCAGACCGTGCAGGCCCCGGCGTACGGCTTCCCGGCGCCGGTGTTCCGGCTGCTCGACCGGCTGAAGCCGCCAGGACCATTGTTTCGTGCGGGGTTGTTCCGTAGCCCGCTGCGTGGCCCGTGGCTGACCTCGGTCTTCGGCGCCGTCCTGCTGATCGGCCTGCCTATCGTCATCGGCACCGGACTGCTGTCCTACGCGGCATACGAACCACGATTCCTGGGAAACGCCTTTCCCGGCGACACCCAGGGGCTGCACCTGCCGTTCTTCACCTGGCCGACCCACCCCGCCTGGCTCTACCGGCTCAACCAAGGCCTCCACGTCGGGCTCGGACTCGCGCTGATACCCATCGTGCTGGCCAAGTTGTGGTCGGTCATGCCGAAGTTGTTCGCCTGGCCACCAGCACGTTCCGTCGCCCAAGTGCTCGAGCGGGTCAGCCTCGCGCTGCTCGTCGGCAGCATCTTGTTCGAGCTGGCGACCGGCGTGCTCAACATCTCCTACGACTACGTCTTCGGCTTCGACTTCTACGCCGCGCACTACTATGGCGCCTGGGTGTTCATCGCCTCCTTCGTCGTGCACGTCGCCCTGCATCTGCCGACGATGCGCCGCTCGCTCAAGACGCGGCAGCTCCGAATCGAGCTGCGCACCCCGCTGCACCGCACTCACCCCGAGCCGCTCGACAGCTACGGCCTGGTGTCGCGTGCGCCCACCGAGCCGACCATGTCGCGCCGAGGATTGCTCACCCTGGTCGGGGGCGCGTCCCTCACCGTCACGGCAGTCACCATCGGCCAGACCCTCGGCCTGCGGCCAACCGCGCTGCTGAGTCCCCGCGGGCAGTCCTACGGCGACGGGCCAACCGACTTCCAGGTCAACCGGACTGCCCTGACCGCCGCCATCAACCCGGCCGAGACCGGCTCGGACTGGCGGCTCACGGTCGTCGGCCGACAGACGCTGAGCCTGAGCCGGGCCGAGCTGTTGGCGATGCCACAGCACACGGCGCGCCTGCCGATCGCTTGTGTCGAGGGCTGGTCGACCGTCCAGACATGGACCGGCGTCCGGTTGCGGGACCTCGTCCGGGCCGCCGGCACCGACGGCTCGCTGGGTCACGCGGTGGTGCACTCGCTCGAACGTCAGGGCGCCTTCCGGCGGGCCGTCCTCAACGCCGGACAGCTCACCGATCCCGATTCGTTACTCGCCCTGCAGGTCAACGGCGTTGATCTGTCGATGGACCACGGCTTTCCAGCCAGAGTGATCGTGCCGGCCCTGCCCGGCGTGCACAACACCAAATGGGTCCAGCGCATCGAAGTGGACGGCACCCTGTGACTGCCTGGTGGCGCGGCCGTTACGGCGCCTCACCGCTGCACCTGCTGACCCTGCTGGCGAGCTTCGCCCTCGCCGGCTACGCCGCGCTGCAGGCACTGCGTGGCCCGGTGCCAGTGCGCGTCGCCGGCTGGTTCCTCGGTTCGGTCATCGCCCACGACCTCGTGCTGTTCCCGCTTTACGCTCTCGCCGACCGCTCCCTCACCGGGCTGCGCCGCCGCCCAGCGGCAGCCGCCAGGAGCGGCGCCGTTAACTACCTGCGGGTCCCGGTGCTGCTGTCCGGGCTGCTGCTGCTGCTGTTCTTCCCGCTCATCCTGCGCCGGAGCGAGGGCGCCTACGGCCGGGCAAGCGGTCTGAACGAATCGGTCTACCTCAGCCACTGGCTGCTGATCACCGGCGTGCTGTTCGGCGGCTCCGCCATCGCCTACGCCGTCCGAGCCACCACCGGCAAGCCCCGGCGCGAGCCTCGCTGAACCGTCCGGTACGGCGTACCAGTGGGGCTCTCATACGGTGAGGCGGCGCCTCGACGGGCGGGGACCGGAGGGAGACGGCGTGCACACCGAGGCGGTGACCCCGGCCGCAGCCGCCTCGCACTGGCAGCGGGTGCGCGGGCTGGCGCCGTGGCCGGACCTGCTCGCCTCCTGGCTCGCGGCCCGCATCGTCGTCGGGGTGTCGCTGCTGCTCGTCCGCTATCTCCAGCAGGAGTTGCAGGCGCGCGACGGCATCCACCTCCGCACCGTGTCCCTGCTCGGCTGGGACGCCGCGTGGTACGACCGCATCGCGACCTCCGGCTACGACTCGCAGCAGCCGCAGGCGTTGCGCTTCTTTCCCCTGGTGCCGCTGCTCGCCCGCGGCGTCGGCACGCTGCTCGGCGGCCATCCCGGGCTGGCGCTGCTGCTGCTGGCCAACCTCGGTGCCGTTGTCTACGCGGCGGCGCTGCACCGGCTCGCCGTCGCCGAGGGGCTCAGCGAGGCAGCGGCCCGCCGAACCCTGTGGGTCGCGGCGCTCGCACCCGCCGGCTTCGTGCTCGTCATGGGCTACACCGAGGCGGTCTACGGCGTGCTGGTCACGACGGCGTTCCTCGCCATCCGGGCGAAGCGTTGGGGCGTCGCAGCCGGGCTCGGGCTGCTGGCCGGGACGTCCCGCCCGACTGGGGTCCTGCTCGCCCTCCCGGCAGCGATCGAGGGGCTGCGTGGCCTGCGACTCGCAAGTGTCCGGCAGCTGCTGGGCCGGGGGTCGGCCGTCCTGGCACCGGTTGGTGGACTCTGGAGCTATCTGTTGTGGAATGAGCTGCATGGGGGCAGTTGGCGCCGGCCCTTCACCGTCCAGACCCAACCGAGCCTGCGCGGTGGTCTGTTCGTCGACACGCATCACCAGCTCTGGCAGGCGCTGCTCGATCTGCCCGGGCGGATCGGGCACACGACCCCCCACCTGCTGTGGGTGCCAGTGAGTCTGGCCCTCCTCGTCGTCGTGGCACGGCGGCTCCCCGCGTCCTACACGGCGTTCGCGGCCGCCAACCTGGTTCTGGCGTTCACCGCGCAGGAGCTGTCATCGTTCGAGCGGTACCTGTTCGGCGCCATCCCGCTGATCTTCGCCGCCGCCATGGTCAGCGCGGGTCGCTTGCGCTCGCAGCTGCTGCTCGCGATCGCGCCAGGGTTGCTTTTCGCCTACGCCACGATGGCATTCCTGCGTATTTACACACCTTGAAACCGACCGGGCCGTTGTGCTCCCCGTGCCGGGGCGCGACGGGGAAGCGGTCGGGGTCGTTGCGGGGGGTCAGCGGACCCGACCGAAGACCAGGGTGCGGCCCGCGAGCGACTGCTTGCGGACAACGTCGCCAGTCTGGGTAGCGGCCCACATCTCGTTACCTCCGGCATAGATCCCGACATGCCCGATGTTGCCGCCACGGATGGTGAACACGAGGTCGCCGGCAGCCAGCTGGGCCCGCGAGATGTGCGCCACGGCGTCGTACTGCGCCGAGGCCATGTGCGGGAGCGACCTTCCCAGCCGACTGAAGACGTACATCGTCAGACCCGAGCAGTCGAACCGGGTCGGACCGGCCGCGGCCCACTGGTAGGCCGCGTTGAGGTGCTTGGCAGCTTCGGCGACCGCGCGCTGTCCGAGGGTCGGGGTGGCCGCCTGGGCCGGCGCGGCCGTGCGGCCGGCACCGGCGAACGCGGCAGCGAGCAGGATGGTGGTGCCGAGACGCTGCGAAAACTTCACGGCGGAACACGACGTAGGCATGTGAAAAGGCCCTCTCCGCACGCCTACGGGGTGAGCTGTCGGGTTCGGGCGCGGCGCTTGCCCGGCCGGCACGATTGCGCAGGCTTCACCCCGAGGAGCCCTCACGGGCCCCGTGATGCGGTGGGTCCCCCGACCCTGCCCGGTTGCGGTGCTTCGGCCGACGCGGTGCGCCGGTCGCGTGACGCCGGTCGCGTGGGCAGAGCTCGGCGCTCCGCGGCGGCGTCACCTACTGCGGAGTAGGTGATGGCAAACTACCGGCCGGCCGTTCCGGCCGGCAAACCTGCCACGCCCGGGCGGCCCATCTTCGAGCGGCCGCCCCGAGCGTGATCGGCTACAACGCAGCCAGCAACGCCTTCATCGTGGCGATCTCGGCGCTCTGCGAAGCAACGATGCCGGTCGCCAGCTGCTTGGCCTGGGGGCTCTGACCACTCTTCACCTCGATGCGGGCCATCTCGACAGCCCCCTGGTGGTGCCGCGTCATACCGGTCAACCACAGCTTGGCGAACTGCCCGCCACTGGCCTTGTCGAGCATCTGCATGTCGTCACCACTCATCATGCCGCCGGACCCCCCGTGCATCCCGCCCATGTCGTGCGATCCGCCAGCCGCAACCGGCTTGCCCCAGCCCGCCAACCAGCCACGCATCGAGCTGATCTCCGGCGTCTGCTCGGCCTTGATCTTCTTGGCCAGAGCCTGCACCTTCGGGTCGGTCGTGCGTGACAGGGCCATCTCGGCCATCTCGACGGCCTGGGTGTGGTGCGGCAGCATGTCGGTCGTGAAGCTGACGTCCTGCGCGTTGTGCGGCCCGCTGGCGGCCGGACCCGTCGACGGCGACGAGGATGACGTGCCGACGGAGGTACGCGTGGTGCTCGCCCCGCAGCCGGTCAACACGAGCGCGCCGGTGAGCATGAGCGTGGACGTACGGGACAGCGAGGAACGCAACTTCATGAAAACTCCAGGGTAAGGATGGTGCTCGGGGCGCGGGTGCGGACGTGCAGATGTGCCGGACGACGGGGTCCGCTGCTGACAGCGGCCGGCTACGTCCGTGACACGCACAACCCAGCAACAAGATCAGGAGGTCGGGGCGCAGGCCCGGCGCACTCCGGTCGAGGGTCGAGCCCGCTGCGCTGCGCCATCCAACTGGCCGTTTGCGTCGCGCGGCCACGCGGACCTCGGGTCAGGTCCGAACCGCAGACGGCAAGACAGAGCGTTGCCATGGACGTCATCGCCGGCTGGGACGGCCGATCCACCTCGATCACAGCAGGCAGCGCGAAAGCAGTCAGGGAAGAGGCCTTCTGGGCAACTTCGACGGCGGTGGCAGCCATTGCGGTTTCGGCAGTCGCGTGTCCACCCATGGCACTGTGCCCGACGGTGCCGCCGTGCATCGCCAGCAGCCCGACCAGCACCGCGAGGACGGTGAGCAGGCGGGCGGTGCGTTGCATGCGGGTCTCCTTGGTTCCAGCCGTGTCGAGCGGGGATTTCATGGCCTACGCGGTCGCGGGACAGCCTGCCGGCTGCGCCAACTCGGCGCCCGGGACATAGGCCGCCGGGTCGCCCGCA
>JAYUMN010000224.1:0-3229 GCA_043762595.1 Frankiales bacterium | reverse complement strand
GGCTGGTAGTCGGCCAGCCAACCCAGCAACTGGTCCGGTGCCATCGGTCGGGCCAGGTAGTAGCCCTGGATTGCGCCGCAGCCGAGGTCGGCGAGCAGGTCGCGAACCTGCTCGGTCTCAACGCCCTCCGCCACGACGTCCAGGTTGAGATTGGCGCCGAGGTCCAGGATCGACCGGACGATGGCGCGGTCGTTGAGGTCGTCGACGGCCCGCGAGACGAAGCTCTTGTCGATCTTCACCTCGTGGATCGGCAGCTGCCGCAGGTAGGACAACGAGGAGTAACCGGTCCCGAAATCGTCGACGGAGAGCCGGATCCCGCCGGCCCGCAGCCGCTCCAGCAGCCGGATCGTCCTCGGCGGGTCCGACATCACGCTGCTCTCGGTGATCTCCACGGTGAGGGCGCTGGCCGGGAGCCCATACGCCGCCAACTGACGCTGCAAGCGCAGCTCGAGCTCGTCGTCGAGCAGGGATCGAGCCGACAGGTTCACCGAGATGCGCACCGGGACGCCCGCGGCCCACCAGGTCGCCGCTGCGGCCATCGATTGCGCCAGGACAGCTTCGGTGAGCGGCCGGATCAGGCCGGTGCGCTCCGCGAGGGGGATGAATTCGTCCGGCGTGATGCTGCCGTGCACCGGGTGGTTCCAGCGGGCGAGCACCTCCACGCTGCGCACCTCGCCAGTATCCAGTCGGGCCTGTGGCTGAACGAAGATTTCGATGGCATCGGCGCTGAGCGCCGCACGGAGCTCCCCGACCAGGGCCAGCTTGTGCGGGCTCGAGGTGTCCAGCTCGCGTTCGTAGACAACGACGCCGCGACGATTGGCTTTCGCGGCATACATCGCCATGTCAGCGCGCTTGAGGACGCTCGAGGCGTCCTGCGCGTGCATGGGGGCGAGGGCCACCCCGATGCTGGCGGCGATGTCGACCTCGATCTCCTGCAAGGGGACCGGTTGCTCGAGCGCCGCCAGCAGATCGCGGCCGAGCTGCATCGCGGCCTCCAGGTGCTGGCAGTCGTTGAGCAGGACAGCGAACTCGTCGCCGCCGAGCCGCGCGACCAGACCCCGGTTGCCGACCGTCGTCTGGAGCCTGATCGCCACCTCCTTGAGCAGCAGGTCGCCCTGCTGGTGGCCGAGGCTGTCGTTGACGTCCTTGAAGCCGTCGAGGTCCATCAGCAGGACCGCGAAGCCGTGCGCCGGATCGCTGGCCAGGATGGCCAGCGCCCGCTCCACCTGCTGCTGCATCAGGACCCGGTTGGGTAGCCCGGTGAGGTTGTCGTGGTGCGCGTCGTGGCGCAGCTGACCGATCAGCTGGCCGTTTCGCAGCGCGATCCCGGCGTGGTTGGCAACCGTCTCGCCAAGCCGGACGTCCTCGCGGTCGAAGCCGCGGATCTCACCGAGCCGGTTGCCGACGAGCAGCAGGCCGATGACGCCGACCTCGCCCCGCAGCGGCATGACGACGACTTCGCGAAGGTCCCGGGCCTGCAGATAGGCCAGCTCATCGGGCGCCTTGGTGTCTCGGGCGATGAGCAAACTGCTCTCGGGCCGGACCACCCGGTCCAGTAGCCAGCTGCCGGCCGGGCCGGTCAGGCCTTCTTCCCGCAGCAGTACTCCGGTGCTGGACAGCGAGGTCCGCAGGCTGGGTTGCGTCAGGTCGTCGGGCACGAAGACGACCTCCGCGACCTCGGCGTGCAGCATCTCCTTGGCTTGCACGATGACGCTGGACAGGACCTCGTCGACCTCGGGCGAGCTGCTGACGGCCCGGCTGAAGCGGTAGAGCCGTTCCAGGCTGAGGTGCCGGTCGAACAGCGCGGAGTAGGCCCGGTAGGCGAACAGCAGGACCGCACCACAGGCGGCCAGGGGGATGGCCATCACGAGGTCGCCGAACAACGAGCGGGCAACGACGATCCCGACGGTGGTGGCCATCGCGGCGGCGAGCCCAGCGGCCCGGACCACGCTCACCAGCACGCGGGGTCGAAGGGGCAGATGGTCGGCGAGGGCGACCGCAACCTCGACGACGACCGCCGCGGAGGTGCTGCTGATCACGGTGGCAGCGAGCAATGCGAGCCAGCCAAACGCGCCGACCGGTGAGCTGCCATCGAGCATGAGCGCAACGACGAGCAGTCCGACACAGGCCTCCCAGGCGGCGAGGGCCAGGTTGAAGCCGAGCTTGATCGGCCGGATTCGCCTGATCACGCCGTAGAGCAGGGCCGGTGCCAGGACCCGCGCCACGATGAGGTCGGTCGGGCTGCTGTAGACGAGCGCAAGCACGAAGGGGATCTCGGAGAGGAAGACGACCCGCGACTCGCGATGGTCCTGCAGGACCAGCCCGTACGCCTGGCTCAGGCTGAACAGCACGAGCAGGAACGGCCAGGCCAGGTGCGGGTGGGCCTGGCCGTAGGTCGGCAGGTGCACGGTGCCCACTGTGGCGGCCAGCGCCGCAGCGAGTAGGAGCAACGACAGCGCGACGATCCGCTGGGCGGTCGACAGGCGCCATGGCGTCGCGCGTTCCGGCATCGGGCCCCCCAAGTCGGCGCCGTGCCACCACGTCGCCTTTTGGATATCGGCAGCCACCCGGTCGGCTGGAGCACGGGATGGGAGGCAGCGCCGTTGGGCCGACTGGAGGTCACCGCCAGGGCCGGGTGGCCTCTGCCGCCGGCCCTTGGATGCCTCGATGCTCAAACGGTCAAGCACGATCCCCGACGAGGAGGCTCGATGTCCCCCACTGGTCACGGCTCATGGATGAGCCGGCTGCCGTTCCGCGACTACGTGGAACCGGTGACCACCGGCCCACAGCCCTTGCAGTCCCGCGCCTGGCTCTCAGTGGCCCGGCCGGTCCGGCGCCGAGCCGGCCTGGGTGCGGTTCTGGCCACCGCGTTGCTCACGCCGTTCGCCGGGATGGTGCCGGCGTCGGCCGCCCCGGCGGGGACCTCGAGCCCGGCCGGGAGCTATGTCGTCCGTGCGACGACCGGCGGGCTCGGGCTCGCTACGGCTGGGGTCGCCCGCACCGGTGGCCAGGTCGAGCGCCGTCTCGACATCATCAATGGGCTCAGCGCCCGGCTCCCGGCCGGCGCGGCGGCCCGGCTGCGGTCCACCCCAGGGGTGCTGAGCGTGACCGGCAACGCTGCCGTGCGGCTGCTGAGCTCGGACACCGAGGTGGACAGCCCGGACACCCAGGCGTACAGCCCGGCGACCGACAGCTACTCGCTCGCTGCGCAGGAGGCCACCGCAGGGGT
>JAYUMN010000223.1:0-4394 GCA_043762595.1 Frankiales bacterium | reverse complement strand
CCGGGCCGCGATCGCCGCTCGCCAGCCGCTCGGCGTCGTCGGGCAGCGGATCGAAACGGATCCGCGACCGACGGCGGACCAGGTCGAGGAACAGGTTGGTGGTGATCCGGTGCAACCAGCCCTCGAAGGTGCCCGGGGTGTAGGTCGACAGCGAGCGGAAGACCCGGACGAAGACCTCCTGCGTGAGGTCCTCGGCATCGTGCTGGTTGCCGGTCAGCCGGTAGGCAAGGCGATAGACCCGGGCCGAATGGTTACGCACCACGTCATCCCAGGACGGCGGTGTCCACGGGTCGGGCGTGGTCTCGGGCTCCGTGCGGTCTCCCTCGGGCAGGGACGTGCCGACAGCCAGCACACCCGTGTTCCCCATGGTGCCCCGTCTCTCGTCCGCCCGCGAACCCGTCAGTCGCCTAACGCGTCACGATCCAGTGGCGTTCCCCGTTAGTCTGGGCTGCAGCCGATCGAGGGAGGCGCGCCATCGACGCCATTGACACCGGGCGGGGCACCACGGTGGCCGGACCGACTGGGCGCGGTGGCGGCCCCACGCTGACATCCTGGGTGGACGGGTGGCTGCCCGAAGAGCCGTTCGTGGCTGCAGCCCGGCTGCGGGCCGCCGAGGTGGGGGTCGCGGCGGTGGACGCCGCGACGGGCAACGTGTTGCGGTTGTTCGCCGCGGTGACAGGCGCCCGGGCGGTCGTCGAGCTCGGGACGGGCGCCGGGGTGTCGGCCCTGTGGCTGCTCAGAGGCATGCGGGCGGACGGCGTGCTGACCTCGGTTGACCCGGAGGCCGAGCACCAGCGGCTCGCCCGGCAGTCGCTCGTCGAGGCCGGCTACGGCTCGGGACGGGTCAGGCTCATCGCCGGGCGGGCGCTGGAGGTGCTCCCGCGGCTGTCCGACGGCGCCTACGACCTGGTCTTCTGCGACGCGGCGCGCTCTGAAAATGCCGACTACCTGGCCGCGGCTTTGCGCCTGCTGCGCATCGGCGGGGTGGTGGTCTTCGCCGGGGTGCTGGCCGGCGGCCGGGTGGCCGACCCGAGCGCCCGGGACACCGACACCGTCTCGCTGCGCGAGCTGACCCGGCTGGTGCGCGAGGAGACCCGGCTGGTGCCAGCGCTGGTGCCCGTCGGTGCCGGCCTGCTCGCGGCTGTCTTGGCGGAGCCACTCGCCCAGTGACATAGCCGGACCCCTCCGGACGAGGCGCCGATCGTTGCCCCGCCGTTCCCGCCCCGCCGATCGTTGCCCCGCCGATCATGGGGAGTGCACGGTGCCGGCACGCTCATCGAGGCAGCACGCCGCCCATGATCGGCGCAGTAAGCAGGGCTGGCAGGTGCCACGACCACAACTGCCTGGAAGCAAGGGCCGATTCGCCGGCTGGGCGGGTTGCTGGGCGTGGCCCGCTGACCCGCCGCAGCTGTTCCCTGCTGTCGTGCTCGCTCCGGCGCCGCCAGTTGATCTTTGCGCGGATGGGAGCGGCGCGGCGCGGCAACAGCGCGCAAAGATCAACCGGCAACCGGGAGCGGCGGGGCACCAAACCAGTGGTTCGGTGGCGGGATCCGCCGGACCGGGTCAGCAGACGAAGACCAGGGCGAGGTTCAGCGGGCACCACGGCGGGCGCGGCGACCGGCGGCCGGCCGGCTGGCCAACTCCTGCAGCCAGCGCACCAGCAGTCGTACGCCGTAGCCGGTGCCGCCCTTGCCCAGCTCGTCGTCCTCCGCACCGGACCAGGCCGGACCGGCGATGTCCAGGTGGGCCCAGGGCCGGCCGCCGGTGAACTCGCGCAGGAACAGTGCCGCGGTGATCGAGCCGCCCTGCAGCTTCAGGCGGGGGTCGCCGATGTTGCGCAGGTCGGCCACCGGCGAGTCAAGGGACCGCCGGTAGTCCTCGACGAGCGGCATCCGCCAGACCCGCTCTCCGGACGCCTCGCCCGCGGCCAGCAGCTGGTCGGCGAGGGCGTCGTCGGAGGCGAACAGCCCGGCGTACTGCTTGCCGAGCGCGACCGGCATCGCTCCGGTGAGTGTCGCGACGTCCACGATGGTGTCGGCGGAAAGGACGAGGTCGGCGTAGGCCAGGCCGTCGGCGAGCACGAGCCGACCCTCGGCGTCGGTGTTGAGGACCTCGACGGTGCGCCCGCCGAACTGCGTAATGACATCACCCGGGCGCTGGGCGGTGCCGCTCGGCATGTTCTCCGACATCATGGCCAGCACGGTGAGCTTGAGCGGCAGGCGCAGGTCGGCAACCGCCCGCAGCGTCGCGAGCACAGCGGCCGCGCCACCCATGTCGCTTTTCATCAGCTGCATGCCGTCGTTGCTCTTGAGCGACAGGCCACCGGTGTCGAAGGTGATCCCCTTCCCGACAAGCGCCACGTGCCGGGTGCCACCGCCGTCCCAGCTCGCCTCGACGATCCGCGGCGGCCGGGTCGAGCCCATCCCGACCGCGGCGACGCCACCGAACCCCTCCCGGGCCAGCTGCGTTTCGTCGCGGACCGTGACGGTCAGGCCGCGCAGCAGCGTCGCCGCCTGCTTGGCGAGCCAGTCCGGCGTCTTGACCAGCGAGGGGGTGTTGACCAGGTCGCGGGCCGTGGCGGTCGCCGTCGACGTCGTGACGGCGTGCTCGAGCGCGGTCTGCAGGCGCAGCGGTTCCGCGCAGACGATCGTCACGTCCTGGAGCGGCCGCGGCGGCGCGTGCTCGTCCAACGTGAAGCCGTACGCCGCGAGCAGCGTGCCCTCGACGAACCCGCGCAGGCCGTCGGGGGTGAGCACGACGCCGCGCAGGTCGACCGCGAGTGACGCCGAGCTCTTCGCCCGGCGGGCCACCGCCGCCCCGGCCTTGCGCAGCGCCGCCGGGCCGCCATCCCCGACACCGAGCAGCAGGACCCGCTCGGGCGGACCCCCGCCGAGCATGGGGACGACCACCAGCTCACCGGCATCGCCCTTGGCCGCCTCGCGGGCGAGCAACGCCGGCACATCGATGTCCGGCAGCGCCACCAGCTCGCCGAGCAGCGTCGCGACGCCGGCGACCGCAGCGGTGGCGACTGCGACCACGGTTGCCTCGGGCAGGTCGGTCGCCAACTCCACCGACGGCAGGCCGGCCGGCCGGGAGGCGCTGGCTCGTGGCACCCGGCGACCTAGCCGGTGACGGCCGCAAGCTCGTCGCGCAGCGCTGCAGCCTCCTCGGCGTTGAGCTCCACGACGAGCCGGCCGCCGCCCTCAAGCGGAACCCGCATCACCAGGCCCCGACCCTCCTTGGTGACCTCGAGCGGACCGTCGCCCGTGCGCGGCTTCATGGCCGCCATCGACGTACCTCCATCAGTTGTCACGGTGGCCTCGTGCCACCGGATGCGCTGTTGCTGGTGACAGTCTGTCGCACCAGGCGCCGGCTATGGAAACCGGTGGGTGAGACGCTGCTGGTCCCACTCCCCCTCGACTGGAGGCTCCCCGATGTCGGACACCGTGCTCCTGGACGTCACCGGCGCCGTCGCGACGGTCACCCTGAACCGTCCCGAGGGGCTGAACGCCCTGACGCTCGAGGCCAAGGCCAGCCTGCTCGAGGCGATCGGCGCGGTCCGCGCTGACGCCCGGGTGCGGGCGCTGGTCCTGACCGGCAGCGGTCGGGCGTTCTGCGTCGGTCAGGACCTGCGCGAGCACGCCGGGCTACTGGACGCAGGCGACCCTGCACCGCTGTCCACCGTGCGTGAGCACTACAACCCCCTTGTCACGATGCTCGCCGGGCTGCCCATCCCGACCATCGCGGCGGTCAACGGAACGGCGGCCGGCGCCGGGCTCGGGCTCGCCTGCGCGCTCGACCTGCGCATCGGGGCGGCCGGCGCCCGCTACACGACGGCCTTCACCGGGATCGGGCTGACCGCCGACTCGGGCCTGTCCTGGACGTTGCCCCGCCTCGTCGGCGGCGGCCGGGCCACCGCGATGCTGCTGCTGGCCGAGCCCTTCACTGCCGAGCAGGCCCTTGAGATGGGGCTGTTCAACGCCGTCGTCCCGGCCGAGCAGGTGCTGAGCGTCGCGACCGAGCTCGCTGCCCGACTGGCCGCCGGCCCCACCGCCGCCTTCGGCCTGGTCAAGGCCTCCCTGACCTACGCCGCCGACCACACCCTCGTCGAGGCCCTGGCAAAGGAGGACGAGCTGCAGACCCGGGCCGGCGCCACCGCCGACCACGCTGCGGCCGTGCGGTCCTTCCTCGCCAAGCAGACGCCGGTGTTCCAGGGCCGCTGAACGTACGCCGATCCAGCCGTACGCCGATCCAGCCGTACGCCGATCCGCTCAGGCGGCCTTGACGGCGGGGCGGCCGGCCTCGACCCAGCGGGCGAAGGAGCGCAGCGAGGCTTGCACCCCGGCGGCGAAGACCGGCTTGACCAGCGGCCAGCCGAGCCGGCCCAAGGCGCC
>JAYUMN010000222.1:0-1686 GCA_043762595.1 Frankiales bacterium | reverse complement strand
GTCCGGTGCGGTTTGAGCTCGAACGCCTTCCAGATCCGGCCGATCGTGGACTTACTCAACCCGCTCCGCTCGGCCATGTTCTGCCGGGACCAGTGCGTCGCGTTAGCCGGCACCGACTCCAACGTCGCAACCACCACGTCCTCGATCTACTCAGCGGCGCCGCTCGCAGGACGACCCGGGCAATCATCGTCAGTCAGCCCATCCAAGCGATGCTCGACGAACCGGCCACGCCACTCACCTACCGTCGCCTGCGAACACCTCAGCTGCGCTGCCACGGACTTGTTGTCCTTGCCCTCCGCGCAGGCCAGCACGATCCGAGACCGCAACGCCAAAGCCTGTGACCACGTACGACGACGGGCCCACCGCTGCAGCTCATCACGCTCCTGCTCGGACCACTCCAACTGAGCCTTGGGACGTCCGCGAAGTGGCAGAGATCAGACCACTAATATATCCGGCGAATTTCAGGCGCGGCAGAGAAGGCCGTTTCGTGACCGAACGCAAGGAACTGCCCGATCTTGAACGCGGAGAAGGGCTTGGGCGAGTGGGCAAGCGCACGTTCGTCGTCCGCAACCTGCTCACCGACGGCGGGCTGAGTCCTTCGACACCAAGTCCCGCATGTGCACCGGCCGGTCCGGAGCTCGAGGCGGTGTTCGACACCAAGGGCAGCCAGGTGAGGTCAGATCGCTCGACCGCACCTGGCTGCACCGTGGAGAGCTACTTCGTGGTGAGCCCGAACCCGTAGGGGTAGAGCGGGTCATAGTTGGCGTCGCCGATGTTGATCGGCTCCTGTGCGAGCGTGCGCGGCCAGGTCACGGGGAGCTTGCCGCTATACGGAACGTTGCCGAACAGGGTGTCGGCCACCCCGGCGCCCTCGCTGCCGGGCAGCCAGGCCGCGACGAGCCCGTCGCTCTCGGACAGCTGCTTAGGATCAAGGATCAGTGGCCGACCTGAGACAACGACCGTTACGCACTTGATGGCAACCGAACAGACTGCATCCACAGCAGCCTTATCCGCTGCCGAGAGCTGCATGTCCTTGACCGGCCGCGGCGTCCCAGCATCGGCGGGGTCATAGCCCCATCGAGGGCCGCCGACGTCGCCGAACCCCTCGGAATAAGGGGTCTCCCCCACGACGACGATGCCGACGTCGCCCTTGCCAATGGGTGCTGTGGCATCGGGGCTGTAGGTCACCCTCGCGGCTCCGGCGGCCTTGCGGATACCGCCCAGGATGGTGGTGCCCGCGATGTTGGTGGTGGAACCACCCTGCCAGGTCATCGTCCAACCACCGGCCTGGTTGCCGATGCTGTCGGCGTTGCTGCCGGCGACGTAGATGCGACCCCCGGGCTTGATCGGCAGCGCCTGCCGGGCGTTCTTCAGCAGCACCTGCGACTTCGCGACGGCCTTGCGGGCGATGGCCCGGTGCGCGGGGTTGCCGATGGCAGACAGGTTAGTGCGGTCGGTGTAGGGGTGCTCGAACAGGCCCAGCTCGAACTTCTTGCTCAGGATCCGACTGACCGCGTCGTTGATGCGGCTCATCGGTACCCGATTCGCGTTGACCTCGTCGGTCAGCGTCGCCTCGAAGCTCAGATAGGTGTTGGGCTCCATCATCATGTCGATCCCGGCGTTGACCCCGGTACGAACCTGGGTCGGCCAGTCACCCGGGAGCGCGTGGATGCCTTCCCAGTCGCT
>JAYUMN010000221.1:0-2983 GCA_043762595.1 Frankiales bacterium | reverse complement strand
GCCCCCGTCCGGTGATCCACGGCAACCCGGGCACCTCAATGATCTTTGCGGACGGTCCCAAGTTTCCGTGCATTCTCCCGGCGGGTGGGTGCGCCCGCGGCTGCCGACTGCAGCGACCACTGCAGCAGGGCAGCGAAACGCTGTCGGTGGCGCCACGCCCCGCGGACGAGAGAGGTGGGCCGGACGGCTCGGCTTTGCTGCTGCCGTGGTTGTCGTCGAGCCCTGCCCGGCCGGTGCCAGCAAACGGTTCGCGGCCTGCGAGGGCGTACCGGGAGGATGGCCGGATGGGATACGTGGACGTGCAGCGCCTGGGCTACGACCTGCCGGACGGGCGGGTGTTGTTCGACGACGTGAGCTTCCGGGTGGGTGACGGGACCAAGACGGCGCTGGTCGGCGCCAACGGCACCGGCAAGACGACCCTGCTGCGGGTGATCGCCGGCGACGCCGTGCCGAGCAGCGGCGGGGTGGCGCAGGCCGGAGGGCTCGGCGTCATGCGGCAGTTCATCGGCTCGATCCGCGACGACAGCGAGGTGCACCAGCTGCTGCTGGACCTGTCCGCTCCCCAGCTGCGCGCCGCGGGCACGGCGCTCGAGGCCGCCGAACTCGCGATGATGGAGCGCGACGATGAGCAGACCCAGCTGCGCTACGCACACGCGCTGGTCGACTGGGGCGACGCCGGCGGCTACGACGCCGAGGTGCTGTGGGATGTCTGCACGACCGCGGCCCTGGGGGTCGCCTACGACGCGTGCCGATACCGTCTGCTGTCGACGTTGTCCGGCGGCGAACAGAAGCGCCTGGCGCTCGAGGTGCTGCTGCGCGGGCCGGCCGAGGTGCTGCTGCTCGACGAGCCTGACAACTACCTCGATGTCCCTGGCAAGCGCTGGCTTGAGGCGGCGCTTGCCGAGTCACCCAAGACGGTGTTGTTCGTCAGCCACGACCGGGAGCTGCTGCGGCGCACCGCTACCCGGGTCGTGACGATCGAGGCGCATGGCGCCTGGGTACACGGCGGCGGCTTCGAGGCGTACGCCGGGGCACGACAGGCCCGACGGGACCGGCTTGCCGAGCTACACAAGCGCTGGGACGAGGAGCGCGAGCGGCTGCGTCGGCTGGTGATCACGATGCGGGAGCAGGCCAAGATCAGTCCGGACATGGCCAACCGTTACCACGCGATGCAGACCCGGTTCGCCAAGTTCGAGGCTGACGGCCCACCGCCCGAGCAGGTCGTCGACCAAAAAGTCGAGATGCGGCTGCGCGGCGGCCGGACCGGCGTACGCGCCCTGACCTGCACCGCGCTCGAGTTGACCGGCCTCATGCAGCCGTTCGACCTCGAGGTCTTCTACGGCGAGCGGGTGGCCGTGCTCGGCAGCAACGGCAGCGGCAAGTCGCATTTCCTGCGCCTGGTCGCCGGCCAGGACGTCCGGCACACCGGGGCGGTCCGGCTCGGGGCCCGCGTTGTCGCCGGCTGGTTCGCGCAGACCCACGACCAGCCCTCGTTGGCCGGGCGGACCCTCGTCGAGGTGCTGCACCGCGGCGGCGACGGCGACGACCGCCGGGGGCTGGAGCGCGGGCAGGCCATCGGCGCGCTGCGCCGGTATGAGCTGCAGGAGGCGGCCGACCAGCGGTTCGACGCGCTCTCGGGCGGACAGCAGGCCCGCTTGCAGGTGCTGCTGCTCGAGCTCGGCGGCGCGACCATGTTGCTGCTGGACGAACCTACCGACAACCTGGACCTAGCTTCGGCGGAGGCGCTCGAGGAGGGGCTCGAGGCCTTTGACGGCACGGTGCTCGCGGTCACCCACGACCGGTGGTTCGCCCGTGGGTTCGACCGGTTCCTTGTCTTCGGTGCCGACGGGCGGGTGTATGAGTCGGCCGAACCGGTGTGGGAGGAGGGTCGCGTGCTGCGGGCTCGGGGGTGACTCCCGGCGCAGGCCCGTCGCAGGAGTTGATCTTTGTGCGTGGGGTGGGCGCGGACCTGCTCCAGGGCGTGCAACGATCACGAGCCCGGTCACGGGCGGGGCATCTTTGCCTGCTGCCGTGCGCGTCGGCTATCGTGGCGGGCTGTTGCGCTGGCGCGGTACGTGACCTGCGACCGGCGCCACCTGACAAGCCAAGGGAAGAGCGGTTTCGTGCGCACGTACAACCCCAAGCCCGCCGACATCACGCGCCAGTGGCATGTGATCGACGCCAATGATGTCGTACTCGGCCGGCTCGCTAGCCAGTCGGCAAAGTTGCTGCGCGGCAAGCACAAGCCCTATTACGCGCCGCACATCGACACCGGTGACTTCGTTGTCATCATCAACGCAGCAAAAGTGGTCATGACCGGCAACAAGGCCGCTCAGTCGACCGTGTATCACCACTCGGGCTACCCCGGGGGGCTGCGCAAGACGTCGTACGCCGCGGTGTTGGCGACCAAGCCGGAGCGCATCGTCGAGAAGGCGATCAAGGGCATGATCCCGCACAACACCCTCGGTCGGCGGATGTTGTCCAAGCTGAAGATCTATGCCGGTCCGACCCACCCCCACCAGGCACAGAGCCCGGTTCCCTACGAGCTCACCCAGGTTGCCCAGTGACTGCAGAACTGATCCAGACCGTCGGCCGCCGCAAGGAGGCCATTGTCCGGGTGCGGCTCATCCCCGGCACCGGCCAATACACGCTGAACGGCCGCACGCTGGAGAACTATTTCCCGAATAAGGTGCATCAACAGGCCATCAACGAGCCGTTCGTCACGCTCGAGAAGGCCGAACAGTACGACGTGATCGCCCGGCTGCACGGTGGTGGGATCAGTGGCCAGGCCGGGGCGCTGCGCCTCGGCATCGCCCGTGCGCTGATCGAGATCGAGCCCGACGACCGCCCGGCCCTGAAGAAGGAGGGCTTCCTTACCCGCGACTCGCGGATCAAGGAGCGGAAGAAGTATGGCCTGAAGAAGGCCCGCAAGGCGCCCCAGTACTCCAAGCGCTAACAGCGCCCACCGCCCGAGGCGGTCCCC
>JAYUMN010000220.1:0-2029 GCA_043762595.1 Frankiales bacterium | reverse complement strand
TGATACCGAGGTCGGTGGCCATCCGGCGGGACCGCAGCGAGTGCCACGGATCGGTCACCAGCACAGCTGTGTGCCAAGCCCGCCGGGCGAACTCTGCCTGCAGCGCCTGCAGGCTCTGCAGGGTGTCCCGGCCGACCCCGACCGCGACCGACCGCACGCCACGCTTGGCCAGGTACGCCGCACCGGCCTGCCCCTCAGTGAAGCGGTCCCCGGGTGCACCGCCGCCCAGCACGACGACCCGGGGCGCGACCTGCGCGTCGTACAACGCCTTGGCGTGGTCCAGGCGGGCCCGGAAGACCTCGCTGGGGCGGCCGTCGAACTGCGACGCGCCCAGCACGACGATGGCATCGCTGGGCCGCCGGTCGTCCTCACGGGCGACCCACCAGACGCGCGCGGCCGTGCCGAGCAGCACCGCGAGCACGGAGAGCAGCAGCGCTGCGAGAAGTCGGCGCACCGTCTTGGACAGCAGCACGAGCAGCACCTAGCGGGTATCACTGCCGAGCTGCTCGAGGGCGGCCCGGCCGGCTTCCAGTCGGGCCACCGGCACCCGGAACGGCGAGCAGCTGACGTAGTCCACGCCCGCGTCGTGGAAGAAGTGCACGGAGTCGGGGTCCCCGCCGTGTTCGCCGCACACGCCGACCTTGAGGCCCGGGCGGGTTGCCCGGCCCTCCTCGACGGCGATCCGGATCAGCCGGCCGACGCCCTCGCGGTCGAGCGACTCGAACGGGCTGACCCCGAAGATGCCGAGGTCGAGGTAGCGGGAGAAGAAGCTCGCCTCGACGTCGTCGCGCGAGAAGCCCCAGCCCATCTGGGTGAGGTCGTTGGTGCCGAAGGAGAAGAAGTCGGCGGCCCCGGCGATCTGGCCGGCGGTGAGGGCGGCCCGGGGGATCTCGATCATCGTGCCAATCAACGTCTCGACGTCCTGACCGGTCTCGGCAGCCACCGCTGCGACGATGCCAAGGGCCTCCTCGCGGACGATCTCGAGCTCCTGCACGCTGCCCACCAGCGGCACCATGACCTCGGGGTGCGGGTCCAGGCCCTCGGCCTTGAGCGTCGCCGCGGCCTCGGCGAGGGCCCGGACCTGCATCGCGAACAGACCGGGGATGACCAGGCCGAGCCGGACGCCCCGCAGCCCGATCATCGGGTTGCTCTCGTGCAGGCGACGGACGGCGTCAAGCAGGGCCCGCTTCTTGTCCTCGACCGGCTGGTCGGTGGCCTCGGCGACGGCGACCTCGACCGACAGCTCGGTGTAGTCGGGCAGGAACTCGTGCAGCGGCGGGTCGATCAGCCGGACGGTGACCGGCAAGCCATCCATCGCCCGCAGGATGCCGTCGAAGTCCTCGCGCTGGAATGGCAGCAGCGCGGCCAGCGCGGCCTGCTGGGCCGGCTCGTCCTTGGCGAGCACGAGATCCTCGACGAGCTGGCGGCGTTCGCCGAGGAACATGTGCTCAGTGCGGCACAGGCCAATGCCCGCTGCGCCAAAGCGCCTCGCCCGCTGGGCATCTGCGGGCGTGTCGGCATTGGCGAGTACGCCGAGCCGGCGGCCGGCGTCGGCATGGCGGATGAGCCGGTCGACGGCCACCACGAGGTCGTCGGCGCCCTCGGCTGCCAGCGTCCCCTCGAAGTACTCCACCACCGGGCTCGGTCGGACCGGCACGGCACCAAGGTAGACCGCACCGCTCGTACCGTCGATCGACAACAGCTCACCCTCGGTCACGACGGTGCCGTCCGGGGCGGTCAGGGTGCGCTCCTCGAGGTCGATCTCGAGGTCCTCGGCGCCACAGACGCAGGTCTTGCCCATCCCCCTGGCGACCACGGCGGCGTGGCTGGTCTTGCCACCCCGGCTGGTCAGGATCCCCTGCGCCGCGATCATCCCGGACAGGTCGTCGGGGTTGGTTTCACGGCGGACCAGCAGGACGTCCTCGCCGCGGGCCGCCCAGGCCACCGCGGTGGCGCTGTCGAAGACGGCCTTGCCGACGGCCGCACCGGGCGAGGCGCCCATGCCTTTGCCGAGTAGCACCCGGCTCGC
>JAYUMN010000219.1:0-2719 GCA_043762595.1 Frankiales bacterium | reverse complement strand
GACAACGGCACGCCGTACGGCCTGTCGGCGCATCTGCTGTGGGTGGGCGAGCGGACCCGTGATCTCGGTGGCGCCCACGTCGAGCTGCTCAGCCGAATCGCCAACCCGGTCGGGGTCAAGCTCGGTCCGTCGGCGACGCCGGCTGACGCCGTCGCGCTGTGCGAGCGGCTCGACCCGCACCGCATGCCGGGTCGCCTGACCGTGATCACTCGGATGGGTGCCGGTGCGGTCCGGCGGCTGCTGCCCCCGATCGTGGCTGCGGTGCAGGACGCCCGCGGGCCGGGCAGCGTCGTGTGGACCTGCGACCCGATGCACGGCAACACCACCGAGACGGCTAGCGGCTACAAGACCCGGCACTTCGACGACGTGCTGGACGAGGTGCGCGGATTCTTCGAGGTGCACGCCGCGCTCGGCACCCACCCTGGTGGGGTGCACGTCGAGCTGACCGGCGACGACGTCACCGAGTGTCTTGGTGGGGCCTACGACCTGACCGATGCCGATCTGGCCGGCCGCTACGAGACGGCCTGCGATCCCCGACTCAACACCGGACAGTCGATCGAGCTGGCCTTCCTGGTCGCCGAGATGCTGCAGCGGGCCCGCGGTTCGGCACGGTAGTGATCAGCCGCTCGAGGTGAACACCGCCTCGGCCGAGTGCGTTCCGTCGCGGGCCTGGACGGTGTGCCGACCGGGCAGATTGGCCGGGTCGTCCGCGGTGAGCGAGGTGGTGAAGCGGCCGCGAGTGTCGACGACGACCTGGGCGCCGGCCCCGGTGGTCCGCCCAAGCACGTCGCGGTAGTCGATCGAGAGAATCGCGCCCGGCGTCCATCCCCGCCCGGCAACCTGTACGACGGTGCCGCTGGGACCCGCCGCGGGCGACAGTGCGAGCGCCAGGGATTCGGCCGCCACCGTCGCCGGCGACGCTGTCGTCGCAGGCTTGCTCGGGGGGACGGTCGGGGCGGGCGCCGGCGTGATGGTGAACACGTGAGTCGTGGGTGTCCCGGTTGTCTTGGGTGGTGGGCCGGGCGCAGTCGGCGCGGCAGGGGGGGTGGGCACCGGTTCGGTGCTCGGGGCGGCCAACAGATCGGTCGCCGACGGTGTGGTGGCGGCCGGCGATCGGCTCAGGACCAGCCCAACGAGCACGCCGACCATGACGGCGAGCAGCACGCCGCCGGCCAGCGCGGCGACGCTCAGCGCCCCGCGCCGGCTCGTTGCCCCGGCCCGATCCGGGTCGCGTGGTGGCCCGGCGGTGAGCGGCACAGCGGTCGGCAGGGCGCGCTGCGCCGCGGCGCCGACGGCGGCGAGCAAATCCTCGCGGGCCCGTTCCGGGAGCGCCATCACCGACAGGCCGCGCAGCAGTCGGCGGGCGCGTTCCTGGTCGCCCACGACAGCGCCACAGCTCGGGCAGGACTGCACGTGACGGCGCAGCGTGGCATCGCGGGTGGCGACCTGGCCACCTTCGCCGAGCCGGGCGAGCCCGGCCGGGTCGCTGGGGTGGGCCGGACCGTCGAGCGTCGCCACCGGACCGCCGGCCAACAAGGGCAGGAGCGCGAGGCGGGCCCGGCCGACGGCGGCCAAGGCGACGTCCGGGTCGAGCCCGAGCGCCCACCCGACCGAGGGTGCCGGCAAGTCGTATGAGTCGCGCAGCAACAGGGCCACCCGCTCGGTTTCGGGTCGCGCGTCCAGCGCCTCACCGAGGCGTCCCTGCCCGGGGTCGCCGCCAAGCACCCCTGCACCGAAGGCGATCTCAGCAGGCTCGCCTTCGCAGGACCGCGCGAGGTCACGGGCCCGGGCGAACCACCAGCCCAGCGGATCCCCTGGAGCTGCGGGGTCGCCGAGTGGTCCGGGCCCGGCCGCCAGGGCAGTGACGAGCTCGAGCGCGCTCATCTCGACGACCCGCTGGGCTGCGGCCGGCCCGCAGCCGAGCCGCCGCAGCAGGTCGTGCACCCGGTCGGCGTAGACCCGGACGGTGGCGAGCACGTCCTCCGCAGTCACCACACAACTACCTTAGGTCGATGCACCGTGAGTTCGTGGACCTGCGCAGCGACACTCTGACCCGCCCGACCGCGGGCATGCGGGCGGCGATGGCCGCTGCCGAGGTCGGCGACGACGTCTACGGTGAGGATCCCACCGTCAACGCCCTGGAGGAACGGGTCGCCGGGCTGTTCGGCCATGGCGCCGCGGTTTTCGTGCCGAGCGGCACGATGGGCAATCAGCTCTGCCTGCGTCTGGTCGTACCGCCGGCGCAGGAGCTGTTGTGCGACGCCGACGCGCATGTCGTCACCTACGAGCACGGCGGTGCGGCTCAGCACGGCGGCATTCAGAGCCGCACCGTGCAAGGTGGTCTGCTGTCGGTCGAGACCGTCGAGCCCGAGTTGCGACCGGCCGGCTGGGGCACGGTCGCAACCCGTGCGGTGTCGGTCGAGCAGACCCACAACCGCGGTGGCGGTGCGGTGCACGGGCTCGCCGAACTGCAAGGACTGCGAGCGCTCACCTCGGCGCACGGGATCGCCCTGCACTGCGACGGCGCACGCATCTGGAACGCCCACATCGCCACCGGCGTCCCCCTGCGCGGGTACGGCGCACTGTTCGACACCCTGTCGGTTTGCTTGTCCAAGGGCCTTGGCGCGCCGGTCGGCTCGGTGGTGGTGACCGACGCAGCCCGTGCCGACGAGGCACGCGTGCTTCGCAAACGGCTCGGTGGCGGGATGCGGCAGGCCGG